>JANPCZ010000120.1:0-72424 GCA_031431215.1 Myxococcales bacterium | reverse complement strand
AGTCCCTGCGTGGTCAGCTCCGGCGGCATGCCGTTGCCGAAGTAGATCGTGATCAGGCGTTCGGGCGGTGCCGCCGCGTTCGCGAAGCGCTCCTCCGCCATCAGGAACGGCAGGCCCAAGGCCAGCTTGCTGCTCGACCGGAGAAAGCGGCGACGGTTCATGGCGTCACCTCCGACCCGACCGCCCGGAACGCGGCGCTCATGGCGAGCGAGCGCACCAGCGCGGCGTAGGTACGACCGTCGGTCTTGAACGCGTCGGGAGCCGCGCCGTCCAGCGCTTCCCCGGACGCCACGACCCGTCCCATACCGTAGCGGGCGAAGCGTTTGGCCACGCAGGCTTGCACCGTCGGGCTGCCGGCGAGGATACCGGCGAACTCCTTCACGTTCTTGTACAGTTGCATCCTTCCATCGAGGCTCATCTCACCGTCTCCTTTCAGGGCGTTGCCGCGAGGATCTTTCTCGACGACGCGGCCCACCACATCGAAAACCTCGAAGGGGTAGCCGAGCGGCTCTATCTGGGAGTGACAAGCGGCGCACGCAGCGTCGCTCCGGTGCTGCACGAAGCGCTGCCGCTCGGACAAATTGGGATCGGTCTTCGCGAAGAGCGTTGCCACATCCAGACCCTTCGGGGTGGACAAGGTCGGCAGGCACAGCAGGTGATCGCGCACCGCCATCGCCCGATCCACGATCGACGCTTGCGCCTCACCGGAGTTGATGCCCAGAAAACCAGGCTGGGTGAGGAAACCACCACGATGTGCCAACGTGCTCACATCGATCATGCCTGGAGCCACGAACGGGACTCCGTACACCTTGGCCAGCGCAGGCGTCACGCGGGTCTTCCCGTCGGTAAACACCGACATCAGGTCCGTGTCCTTGGCCAAGCCGACGCGCTCGATCAGATCCAGCGTTTCGGTCCGCATGTCGGCCAGCAACGCCAGCGGGGTGCCGAGGTCAGGGCGCGGACGGCGGACCGTGACGTTCCGATACAGCGCCAACCACTCGTCGGCGAACACACGCAGACCCCGTCGTGCCTTGGGGTCGGCCAGCAGCGCATCAACCTGCATCCCCAGCGTCGGCGCGGTCAGCGCGCCGCTCTGCGCAGCGTCGAGCAACTCGCGGCTCGGCGTCGATGCCCACAGCAGATAGGAAAGCCGCGTCGCCAGCTCAAAGGCATCCGGTCCGGCTGGACGGGCGGCCTCAAGTCGGTACAGGAAGCTTGGCGCCTGCAGCATGGTCTGGGCGACCAGCCTGGCCCCGCGGTCGAACGGACTGGCGTCGGCAACCGCCACCGCGAACAGGGGCAATAGATTGGTCAGATCGTCATCGACCAGCGGCCGACGGTACAGCGAGCGGCCCAGGTTTCGTATGAACTGCGTCTGACAGGCGACGGTCGACGCCGAGCAGCCGGCGATCTTGATCAAGTCGGCGGCCGGGAGAGCCATCGAGACCTTGCCGGCCACTGATCGGAGCTGCGCAAATATTCCGCTGTCGACCAGCGACACCGCGACGTCGTTGTGAAAACCCTCGTACGCGGCCTCGCCAGCGTCCAACTCGGCCGCCATCGTCTGGTAGGCAGATCCGAACAGGTCACCCAGGGTGTTGGCGTATTCGACGTTGGTCAGGCGGCGCCCGGATGCCGGTCCCAGGATCGAGCCGCCTGATGCCGTGGGCATCGTGGCCCCACCCGGGCCCTGAGGCAGGCCCTGCTCGACGGGTGCCGTCCCTGCTGAACCGGAGCTGCCGTTTGGGTCCTGATCGACGCTGCCGGCGCAACCGAGCGCCGCGACCGAAAGGCACACCACCAGGGTCACCAGCACGCGTCCCACAAGCGATCGGCGTGGTTCCATAACCTTAGTATTGCGGGCGACAATGTGTCAGTTAGGTTTCGATCAAGAATGACCTGGTGATGAGTCCCCGAAACAGTGGCAGCATGGTGTGACACCCATCGCCGAACGGTCCACATGACGGGTACCGGGATGACATGTGCGCGGGGGTGAGATGCTCAGTGCGAGCTGGGCGAAGGAAGAATGTCCGGACTTCACGTTCGCTTGGCCGGTCAGGGTGCACCAAGCCTGTCGTAGCCGACGCCCACGGAGCTCGGCATGGTGCCCGTGGTCTCGGTGCCGATCAAAATCTGGACCGCACTTGCCTTCAGCATTGAAGCCGCGGTTCGTTTGCGCACCCATGTCTTCGCGTCAACACTGGTTTCCCAGGAGCACGCGCCCTGCACCATCGTGGACCACGCGCTGGATCTGGTGCCGGCCGCGAATTCGTCCCGCAAGGGTTTCTGCCTTCGCCAATAACGGCGGCACCAACGCGTCGGCGGTATCTGCGACCATGCCGGCTACGGGTGCATCCCGTCTGGATGTGGGCGCATTCGGGTCTTTGTTGATAACGGCTGGTGAATCACAGGGCGCCGTGTCCGCATGACGTGTCCCGCTGGCAGAACCGCTCGGCTCCAGTCTGCCCCAGCGCTCCGCCGGTCTGTCTATAGGCGAGCAGCCGGACGGCGGCACCACGAGCCCTAGCGGCGCGTGGCGCGGCGGCGAGCGACGGCTTGCAAACCCTCGCGGCCGCTGCGGCGGGCCTGGTCGGCGTGATCGCCCGCGGCAAGTGTGAAGCGTGCGGCGGCACCGTCGAGATCGCCGGCATCAAGTAGCAGCCAGCCAACCATGGCCGCGGCCTCGCCAGCGCGCGGGGACGCCGCGTGACGATCAAGGAACTCGTCGAGCGAAGCACGCGCGTCGCCGACACGACCGGCGCGAGCGAGAGCGACCGCCCGCCAGAAATCCAGATCCTCTTTCAGCGCGGTCGCGCCCGGACTGCGCTGCCCCAGCTCGAAGGCTAGCACCGCGGCAGCAGCGTCGCCTGATCGAAGCGCCGTCCAACCGGCGCGGAAGTGCCGCTCCGATTCCGACCCGGGATCGGCCGGCGGCTGCTCGGGTGGGGCGGCGACGACGCGATCGGATCGCGCCAAGCTCGCCAGGCGCTCCCGCGCCCTGGTGGGAACTTTCACCGATTCCGCGGCGCTGCCGCTGCTGACGTTCCATTCGTCGCCCGCCCCGAGCAGCGCGGCTCCGCGCCCGGCCGGACGAACCTCGACGCGGCCATGCAGCACCCGGACGTGGTCCAGGCGATCGCCTCTGGCCGTGACCTCGAACGCGGTCCCCCGCACCTCGACCTCACCGTCACCGGTCACCACCCGGAACCTCTCGCCGGGCTGCAGCCGCGTGACCTCGACCGCCACCGTGCCCTCGCGCAGGCGCACGATCTCATCGGGCTGCGATCCTTGCCGAGAGAACACTGTGCCGGGCCGCGCGCTTACCTTGGCGCGCTGGATCGTGATCGACGGCGTCACCGGCGTCGCGGACATCGTCGCCGCGGCGGCCATCGGCCCTGGCGTGCGCACCGGCGCCGTGGCCGTGTGCGGGGCCCGGCCGAAGACCAGCAACAGCGCAGCGGCCGCTGCCACCGCGCCGATCGGCGCCAGCAGCCATGCCCCGAGACGCGCGCGCGTCGCGGGCGTGACAGCCTGTGCCGCCCCGGCCCGCGAGACCAGCGCCACTCGCAACTCGTCGTGCGCGACCGCCGTCAGAGACGCGACCGGGATCCGCTGCCCCAGCTCGCGCACACGATCCATGGCGGCCTGCTCGGCGCGGCAGTGCGCGCAACCGTCGAGATGTGCGCGCAGATCTGGCTCTGCGCCCGCCGCCATCGCGCGCGCCCGCGACGCACCGTCGGGACATGATGTCGGTTCGTACCTCATGGGACCTCCTTCTCGACAGCAAGGCGCAGTCTCACGCGCGCGTCGTGCAGCCTCCGCCACATCGTGCCGGGGCGCACCCCCAGCACGCGCGCCGCCTCCACGCCCGGTATCTCCTCCAGATCACACATGACGAAGGCAACTCGCAGATCCTCGTCCAGGTCCGCAACCGCACCGGCCAGGCGCTCGATCAATTGCCGCTGCTCGGCCGCATCGGCCGGCGAGACGGCCCGGTCCACGGGCAACGCGGTGAAGCTGTCGACCAAGATGCGGCGGCGCCCCTCGCCCCGGGCGTGGTGGCGAACGACGTTGGCAGCGACGGCAAAGATCCAGGTTCTGACCGACGCGCCACCGCGAAACCGACGCGCACCGCGCCCGGCTTCGAGAAATGTCACCTGCAACAGATCCTCAAGATCGCGCGCGTCGGCGCCGCGCAGGCGGCCGAGAAAGCGGTAGACATCGGCCGCATAGCGATCGTAAAGCGCGCCCAGTGCGCCTGGATCACCCGTGGAGCAGGCCGCGACCAGCGCAGCGTCGGACATGTCGAGGACCGCAGGCGGCGAGCGGCGAAAGGGCAACAGCTTGCCGATCATGGCGTGCCCCATCGCAGGCCAGCGCCAAGTCGCAGGTAGGCCCAGGGCTCGCGCGGCACGGCGTCGTCGGACTGCATCTGGGACGCCCGCGCCAGCGGGGCGATGTCGGCGGCCGCGATGAGACTCAACGACAGCTCGCGTCCGAGCGGCACCAGCACCGCCATCGACACTTCGGCGCGGAGGCCGCCGCTGTCGTTCTCGCTGTCGCCCTCCTGCTCACCCCTGCCCGCGCCGCCGACCCCGGCGTCCGTGGCCGGCGCACGGCTGCGCAGCCAGCCCACGCCGACGCCGGCGCCTGGTGCCAGCGCCACCGGACCCAGCGACAACGGCACGCTCGCGGCCATGAGGACGTCGAAGCCCAGACGGCTCGCCCCGCGCTGGCGCGAAGCCCCCGACAAACCCTGATCGGCGCCCAGTCGAGCCAGCGCGCCAGCGCACAGCGGTCCTACGCGCGCGCAGCCGCCCGCGCTCGCACCCAGCCACAACGTCGCGTCGCTGGCGATCGACGACTCGCCCGCCACGCCCACGCCGAAGCGGCGCGAAGGAGCCGGCGCAGGTGCGGCGGCTGGGGCCGCAGTCGCGGCCAGCGCCAGCGGCGCGGCCGGCGCAGCGATCGTGTCGGACGCAGGCCCACGCACCAGCAGATCATCGGCGAGATCCGCGCGTGCCCAGCTCTCGACCAAAGCGGCGACGGTATCGGCGCTGCCGACCCGCCGCTCACTGTGTCGCCCGTATCCGTCGTCGATCGACAGGTCGATGGCCCCGTCACGGCGATCCAGCCGCACCCGCACCGGCGCACACCCTGGCGCCTCCCGGGTCGCGATGCCACTCCTCGCCAGAGACGCCGCCACCGCTTGCGTGAGGCCGGGTGGCCCGACCAGCAGCGCCGCTGGTCCACACGCCGCCGCGGGCCGCCCGCCCGGTGTCGCCAGCGCCAGCAGCGCCATGAGAAACACCGAGCGGAACACGCTTGAAGCGCGCCCCGCCCGGCCCGGCGCCATCAATCGGCGCCCGCTGCGCATCAGGCGTTTCACTCGGACCTGGGACCCGGTTACTTGCGGCCCTTCTGCTCGTCCTTGTCGTCGTCGTCCTCGTTCTCGTCGTCGCAGCCGCCGATCACCGCAGGCACGTTGTGGTCCGCCACCGCAACCGCCACGATCGTCGGACTGCTGCTGCTGCTGCCGCCGTCCTCACAGGCGAGGCCGGTCTTGGCGTCCTTACCGTTTTCGCATTCGACATCGTCGTTGTCGCCGTCGTCGTCGTCGCCGCAGCTCTCGTTCTCGTCGTTGTCGTCATCGACGCACACCGCGCCGGTCTTCTTGTCACGCCCGTTCTCGCAGTCGACGTCGCTCGACACCTCGACCCGCGTGAAGGCTATCGGCATGTCCTTCGGATCGCCGATGTAGCGAACCATCCCCAGATCGAAGCGACGGCCCCCACCACGCACGTCGAACCACGAATCAATCGAGCCCGCGTGCCGCGGATACACCAGCCGCGGTGCGCCCGATGGGCCGACGAATTCCAGCCGGTAGTGCTTGCCGCGCGGCAGCGTCAGCGCGAAAGAGCCATCGGCAGCCACAGGGGCCACGATGGAGTTCGCGCCCAGCCGCGACGCCCGGACCGTGGCCACCGGCCCGTCGAAGGTGTCGAGCGCCAGCTTGCCCGAGATGGGCTGGGAGGTGGAGCCGCTGGAGCACGACGCGGCCAGCGCAACCGGGACCAGGAGCCAGAAGGAGCGTAGCGTATTTCGGTACATATCGACCTCCGTCACTTGCGATGTTAAGGGGCGCTTGGGTTTCCGTCTCCTTGGTGCCCGGCCACCGCCAACCCTTCACATGATAGCGCCGCGTGCGGCAATGCGGGTGCGCGGCCGTCACTCGCCAGGAAACGCAGTGCGCGACCATCCGGATCCGGTGATACGATCGCCGCCGCCGCCGCCCACCGCGGTAGCCGTGCCCGGCCCTGGGCCAAGGAGAACCAGATGCGTGCCACCTTCGCTGTCCCCCTACTTTGTGTCGCTGCCATCGCCACGTCGCCCCGACCAGCCGCGGCGTTCTGCGGCTTCTTCGTGGCGGGCAACAACTCGAAGTTGACCAACAACGCGTCGCAGGTGGTGCTTCTGCGCAAGGGCAACCGCACCGTGATGACCATGTCGAACGACTACCAGGGCCCGCCCGAAAACTTCGCGCTGGTCGTGCCGGTGCCGGTGGTGCTGCACAAGGAAGACGTCAGGACCCTGCCCGCTGACGTGTTCGATCGAGTTGACTCGCTATCGGCGCCGCGGCTGGTGGAATACTGGGAACGGGATCCGTGCGGGGAGCGCTACCGGATCATGAAGATGTCGGCCGGCGGCGCGATGCCGATGTCGGCCCCGGCCCGCAGGGAAAAGTCAGCGGCCGATCTGGGCGTGACCATCGAGGCGCAGTTCGTGGTCGGCGAGTACGAGATCGTGATCTTGTCGGCCAAGGAATCCACCGGTCTCGACACCTGGCTGCGCGCAAGCGGCTACCAGATCCCGGCTGGAGCCGCGGCGGCACTGGCACCCTACGTGCGCGAACAATCCAAGTTCTTCGTCGCCAAGGTCGACATCACCAAGGTCAAACGCGACGCGCGCGGCGTCGTGCAGCTGTCACCGTTGCGGTTTTCGTACGAGGCCAACGAGCTGCGACTGCCGGTGCGCCTGGGACTGCTCAACGCTTCGGGCAAGCAGGATCTGATCGTCTATGTCCTGCACCCGACCGCGCGCTTCGAGGCCGCGAACTACCCCAACGTGTTCGCGCCCACGAATCTGGAAGTGGCCGACGATGTCCGAAAGAACTTCGCCGCGTTCTACGCCGAACTGTTCGACGCCACGATCGAGCGCATGAACCGCAAGGCGGTGGTCACCGAATACGCGTGGCAGACCACGTCGTGCGATCCGTGCCCGACGCCGCCCCTGACCCCAAGTGAACTTGCAACCCTGGGCGAGGATGCCGCGAGCGGCGCCGAGATCGCGGTGCCACCGTCGGGCGCCAAGCCCACAGCCTTGCCGGGCGGCGACCGGGGGCCCTCACCGGGCGCTCCGGTGCGACGCATGCGATCGCCGTCCTTCGGCGGCGGTGCCGGCTGGGTGCTCACGCGCCTGCACACCCGCTACGCGAAGGAAACTCTGTCCGAGGATCTAGTGTTTCGCGAGGCCAAGCCGGTGGTCGGTGGCCGCGCCAACGGCAACGGCCAGAACGGCGACGCCGGCGCGCAGGTGACACCGGATGGAGTCAACAATTTCCAGGGCCGCTACATCATCCGCCACTACTGGTCTGGCCCGGTGAAGTGCAAGGAGCCGCAGTGGGGCGATTGGGGTGGCCCCAGTGACGGCTCGGGGCCGGCATCTCCAATGGCCGCCAAGGGGCTGGCGCTGGTCGCGCGCGGCAAGGTCAATCTGCGCAGCACCGTGCGCTCGCCGGTGCCGCTGCTCGGGATTCCGGGCGCACCGCCGCACCGCCGGCCGGCCCGCTGACCACTGGCTCGTCACTCTTGCCGCGCCACACGTCCGTGCTGCGACGATTCTTCATCTGGACAGCGGCGGTCGCGGCACTGACCACCCTGGCGGCGCCAGCCACCGTGGCCTTGCCAACCAAGGCTGCGCCCGGCCCGCCTGCGGTCACGGTGCCAGGTCCAGTCTTCGTCAGCGCCCTGGCAGCGCGCGATCGCGCGGCGGTGCTGCTGGGCCCGGTGGGCCCTTCGGCCTACGAAGTCGCGGCCGAGGTACGACGGCGCGGCTTCTGGGCCGGCCGGCCCATTGGCGACGAGGCCTGCGCGGGTTGCCACGCTGACATCGCGGCGCAGTGGAGCGGCTCGGCCCACCGCTTCTCGTCGTTCAACAATCCCTATTACCAAGTGGCGACCGAGGCCTTCCGCCGCGACCGCGGCCCCGAAGCCTCGCGCTTCTGCGGCGGATGCCACGAGCCGGTGCTGGTCGCAAGCGAAGCTCTCGGAGATGCGTTCGATCCCGCCAGCCCGGCCGCGCAGGCCGGCATCACCTGCGCCGGGTGCCACATGATCGAGGCCGTCGATCTGGAAGGCAACGGCCGCTACCGAGCCCGCGTGGCGCCGTTCGCCGTCGAGCAGCCGTTCCACCGTACGGGTCTGCGCGCGCCGCTGCTGGCCGAAGCGCGCTTCTGCGGCGCCTGCCACAAGGTCGGCCTGACCGCCGAGGTGACCCGAGCTGACGGCAATCGCTGGCAGCGCGGGCAGAACGATTACGACGCCTGGCACGGCAGCGCGATCTCGGGTCGCGGCGCGGCCTCGGTGTTCCGTCCCGGTCAGACACAACGTTGCCAGGACTGCCACATGCCCGCCGAGCCGGCATCGGCCAACGAGCAGGGCGCCAGGGACGGCATGGTGCGCTCGCATCGATTCATTGGCGCCAACGCCGCCTTGCCACACCTGCGCGGTGACAGCGATGTGCTGGCACGCGTGCGGCGCTTTCTGACCGGCAGCGCCTCGATCGATCTGGTGTGGACCGACGCGAAAACCGTCGACGCCGTGCTGCGTGCGCGCGGCGTTGGCCATCGGTTTCCCGGCGGCACCATGGACTCGAACCAGGTCTGGATCGACCTTGTCGCCTTCGATGCTGGTGGGCGCATTCTGGGCCAGTCGGGGCGCCTCGATGCCGCCGGCCAGTTGCCGCCCGACGCGCACGTGCTGCGCGCGCAACCGGTCGACCAGGGTGGCGAGCCGCTGCGCCGTCGCGACGTTCAGCACCTGCGCGGCGTGGTCTTCGACACCGCGCTGTCACCGTCGGATCCGCAGGTGGTGCGCTTCGCGCTGCCGCCCGGCACGGCGCGGATCGAGGCGCGTCTGTTGTTCAGGAAGTTCTCGCCCGACTACGCGATCGCGGCGTGCGCGGTGGTGCCCGATCTGGTCACCCGTCGTCGCTGCCAGGACATCCCCATCATCGAGATCGCCACCGCCACCGCGCGTGCCAGCGATCAAGGTGCTGTCATCGGCGACTGGCGGCGGCTGGTCGATCTGGGGCTGGGCCTGGCCGACGCACCCGCCGATAGAGCCGAGGCCGCGCGTGCCCCGCTGCAAGCCGCGCGTGCGCTGGCGCCCGATCGCCCCGAGCCGCTGCTTGGCCTGGCGCGGCTGGCGCTGCGGCTGGGGCAAACCGACGATGTGAAAAGCTTCGCCGAACAGGCCATCCGCGTGGTGCCCGAGCACCCGGCCGCGCTGTATGTGGCCGCCCAAGCGCTCTTGCGCGCCTACCGTTTCGCCGATGCACGCGGCTTCGCCGAGCGCCTGGCGCGCCGGCTGCCCGACGATCGGCAGGCGCTGACCCTGCTGGCACGCACGCGCGGTCTCGATCGCGATGCTCCGGGTGCGCTCGCTGCCGCCGAGGCCGCCCTGCGGGTCGACCCCGAATCCGAGGACGCGCATCTGCAAGCAAGCCTCGCGCTCTTTGATCTCGGGCGCATCAGTCAGGCTGCGCTGGCCCAGGCCCAATTTCTGCGCTATCGGGTCGCCAGTGAAAACGATCTGGACCTGCGCCGTCGCTGGCGCGGTCTGCATCCACAAGCCGCCGACGAGCCCGAGCCGGTTCACACCCACGAGCTGCACCAGACCGCCGCCCCCAGGTGAAGTCTCTGCTGCCTTGACGCCTGCTCGGCCGGCCGCTATCCGAGTGACATATGGTGGTCATCCGTGGACGCCAGCGCTACGCGGAAGCCCTGGGTGGTGCCGATGGCGCACCGCCGTCGGTGCTCGCAATAGGGAACTTCGACGGCGTTCATCGCGGGCATCAGGCCCTGCTGGCCGAAGTGCGGCGTTTGGCGCAGTCAGTTGGCGCGCGGGCTGGTGTGCTGACGTTCGACCCGCACCCGGCGCGCTTCTTCGCGCCAAAGCTGGCGCCGCCCATGATCCTGACGCTCGATCGCCGGATCGAACTTCTGGGCGCAGCCGGCGCAGAGTTCGTGGTGATCGAGCCGTTCGATGCGACCCTGGCGGCCCTGCCACCCGAGACCTTCGTCGCCGACGTGCTGGCGCGTGACCTGAACGCCCGCGACGTCGTGGTCGGCCACGATTTCACGTTCGGGCGCGGCCGTGCCGGCAACCCTGCCGTGCTCGCCAAGCTGGGCGAGCAGCTCGGCGTCGGCGTCACCGTGGTGCCGGCCGTGTGCGCGCCCGGCGAGGGTCTGGTGTGCTCGTCGACCAAGGTGCGTGAGTTCGTGCTCGAGGGCCGGGTCGAGGGCGCTACGTTGCTGCTGGGACGGCCGTTCGAGGTGACGGGCCCCGTGGTGCGTGGCGCCGGACGCGGCCGGCCGCTCGGGTTTCCCACCGCCAATCTGCGCCCCGAAGCCGAGCTGGTTCCTCGCACCGGCATCTACGCCGCGCATGCGCGACGGCTTGACCAGCCGTCATTCGGGCGACCGGCCGCGGTCAGCATCGGCACCAATCCCACGTTCGCAACGGGCTCCACAGTCACCGTCGAGGCGTACCTGTTGGACTTCGACGGCGATCTCTACGACCAACGGCTGCGCCTGGAGTTCGTCGCCCGCCTGCGCGACGAGCAGCGTTTCGCGGCGGTGAGCGACCTAGTCGCGCAGATCGAGCACGACGTCGCTCACACACGAAAGCTGTGCGCATGAGCCACGCAGGCGCGGACGATCACAACGGCGGCGGCGAGCTGTACGAGACCGAGACCATGGCGGAGCTGTGCGCGCGCCAGGGGCGGCTCGGCGAGGCGGTGGCCATCTATAAACACCTGGCGCTGCTGGCGGCCACGCCCGAACAGCGGGCTCGCATCCACGCCCGCCTGGCGCTGCTCGAAGCCCGCTGGCAGCCGGCGCCCGCACCGCACGGGCCGCCTCCCGAGGTCGAGATCCCGGTAGCACCGGGCGTGGCGGTGATGGTCGGAGACGATCAGGTCGCCGTCGCCTGGGCGCTGCCTGCGGGCACGCCGGCGCCAGCCCTCGAGCTCTTGTTCATCGCGCGCGGGCCGGCGGGCGTCGACACCACCAAACAGACGATACCCGTCGACAGCGAATCGGGCCGCCGCTTGCTCGCGGCGCCCGGCGTGCACACGGCGCTGGCCGCCGCAGGCACGATCCGGGAAGCGCGCTTTGTGCCGCTCGCGAGCGCGCTGCTCGCTCGATCGAAGCGAAGTATCTGAAGCTGGGCTTCAGTCGTCCTTGGCGCCGGCCAGGATCCAGGCGCGCGCCTTGGCGATGAGATCGGCGGGCAACGGCGGCTTGGTCGTGCCCATCGGGGCGAGTGGCATTCGGAATTTTAGGTCGGTTTGCAGGAACCGCACGATCAGCTTCGACAGGTCAGGCTTGCCTGGCAGCACGGCGGGTATCTTGCCGCCGGGCTGTTTGGTCAAAGTCGCGTAGGCGAGCGCCTTGGTGGACAGGTCGATGCCGTCCTTTTTGCCCGGAAAGTGGCAGTCGACGCCCGCGCAGGTCTGCATCGGCTTGGCCGCCGGGGTGACACTGAAGATCTGCTCCCACAGTTGCGTGAACGTCACGCTTGCGACGGCGTCGCCGGCCGCATCCGGAAGCGCGCCACCGTCGACCGGCCTGGGAGCGCCGCCCATGCCACCACCGCTGGAGCCGCCGCCGCTGCTGGATCCGCCCGAGCCGCTGCCGCTGCTCCCGCCATTGCCGCTGCCGGTGCTGCCGCCGCTGCCGGTGCTGCCGCCATTGCCGCTGCCGGTGCTGCTGCCGGTGCTGCCGCCGCTGCTACCGGCGCTGCCTGGGTTGCCCCCGCTTCCGGTTGACCCTCCGCTACCGGCGCCGCCCATCATCTGTTCCGGCCCTTTCCCCGATAATCCCATGTCGCTAGACGAGCAAGCGGTCACCAACGTGAACAGAGCGCCCTGCCCGACCAGTCCAGCCACACATAAAAAAGACGATCGACATCGCATGAGAACTCCTTTGTGACGCCCAATCGGCGGCCCGTGGGTGCGGCGGGCCCGACCGGAACGGGAAAAGTTAGCGCCGCAGAACCAGTGGAGCAATAGCCCTGCCGAGGTAGTCGGCCCTGCCGCACAAGGCCTACGCGCCCGCGGCGTCGCATGGTTCACGGTTGACCCGCACGACGGCAGCCCCGAAAGTACGTGGCCGGCGACCACCACCGCCTTCGACAAGGCCTTTGCCAAGCAACCCTGATCCGAAGCGCCCGCGCCTATCGCCGACCATCGTCGCGCTCGGGCTGACCAGCCTGTGCACGGACATGGGGTCGGAGATGATCTTCTCGCTCCTGCCGCTGTTCCTGACCCAGACGCTACACGCGGGGCCGGCTTTTCTCGGTCTGCTTGAAGGCGCGGCCGACACCGTCGCGAGCCTGCTGAAGTTGCTGTCGGGTCACTGGTCGGATCGCCTGTCGCGGCGCAAGCCGCTGGTGTTGTTCGGCTACGGCGTGGCGGGTGCCGTGCGACCGCTGATGGCGCTGGCCACGGCGCCCTGGCACGTACTGGTGGTGCGGCTCACCGATCGGGTCGGCAAGGGCCTGCGCGCGTCCCCGCGCGACGCGCTGATTGCCGACGCCGCCGGGCCCGGGCAGGCTGGCCGCGCGTTCGGCTTCCACAAGGCGATGGATCACGTCGGCGCCGTGGTGGGGCCGCTCATCGGCACGGCGCTGCTCGCGCTTGGCCTATCGCTGCGCAACGTTTTTTGGCTGGCGACCATCCCGGGCGTGCTGGCGATCCTTGCCTTGCTGACGGTCAAAGAACCGCCGCGCCCGCGGCCTGCCGCGGTCGCAAGTCCCGCCGGCGCTGCCGCTCCACGCCTGCCGCGCACGTTTTATTCGTATCTGGCGATCATGCTGCTGTTCTCGCTCGGTAACTCGTCGGACGCATTTCTGCTGGTGCGCGCCCATGAGCTGGGTGTCGCCGATCGCTACATCCCGACGATGTGGACGGTGCTGCACCTGTCGAAACTCTTCACGGCCTACTTCGGCGGCCCGCTTGCCGACAGATTTCCGCGCACACGGCTCATCCTGGCCGGCTGGCTGGTGTACGCCGCGGTCTACGCGGGGCTCGGCCTTGCCACCACGCCTGCCGCCGCGTGGTGGCTGTTCGTGCTGTACGGCAGCTACCACGGGCTGACCGAGCCGGCCCAGAAGGCGCTGGTGCGGGACCTCGCGCCCGACCTGGCCCGGGGCCGAGCGTATGGCGCCTTCAACTTCGTTGTCGGTGTGTCCGCCCTGCCCGCTGGTCTGTTGTGCGGTTGGCTGTGGAAACTGGGCGGGGCGCGTCTGGCCCTTGGCACTGGAGCCGCGCTCGCGGCGGCGGCGGCCACCGCGCTCGCCATCTGGAGCCTGGGCCAGCGCCGCGCGCGTGGATCCGCGGCCGGTGGGTTAGCCGCCAAGCCGTGACAGTGCCGCGCGCGCTTCGGCCATCCGCGCAGGCTCGCCAACCCGGCGCGCGCGCCACAGCAGGTTGTGCGGTGTCACCGTCGGAGCGCACAGCTCGACCACCTCGGTCTGAAAGCCCGCGGCCTCGAGCCGCAACGTGCGCAGGGCGTCGACCAGGGCTTGCACGAACCTCCGCCGCACCGGCGCGTGGCGCGGAATGCCCAGCTCCGCTCCCACCCGCGCCGCGACCGCCGCACCGGGTACCACGTCGCTGGTGCAGCACGGTACCAGCAAGAGCTGCCGTGCTCCGCTCGCCACCGCACGATCGATGATGGCGTCCGCGGCCGGACCGCACGCATGCAGCGCGCACACGATCGCCGGCTCGGCCGGCCACATCGCCGCGTCCGCCACGTCGCCGACGATGCAGTCGATCGGGATGGGCGTGGCGAGCCGCGCGATCGCCGCCCGACCGGCCGCCGCCCGCGCCGGTTCCCGCTCGATGGCGACCACACGAGCCGGCCGGCCCAATGGCTCGATCACCAGCTTCGCCGCCAGCAACCCGACGTAGGTTTTGCCCGCCGCCGCGTCGACCACCACGAGGTCTCGCGCACGTGCGACCCGCGCGACCGCGCGCGCCACCTCGGCCAGCATGGCAGCCACCTCGATCGCCTTGCGTCGATCCTCGCGCCGCAGCGACGCGCCCTCCGCCGCAACGAACAGGCGGTCGAGCCACTCCTCGACCTCGCGCGCGTCGATCTGCCGTAAATTGATCGGCGCTTGCGCCACGGCGCGAACCGTAGCATCACCACCGCTGAGCGCGTGCATGAAGATGCTGACCAACTCGCGGGGCGAAGGAGGAACGCCGGCTACGGTCAGCTAGGGTGGGCTTGCTACTCTTGGGCAGCCTTGCGCGCCGCCTTCAGCAGATCGTCGTGGGGTAGAGTGGTCCCTGTGTCCGGCTCCGGTGGGGTGGCGGGCGGGGTCGGCTGCCGGTCGGCACCACTGAGCGGGCTGACGCACGCGGATTGCATCCCGTCGTTTCCGCGCGGGCCGCCGGAATACCCGCTCAAGACACAGACACTTCCGCGGGCACAGTCCCCAGCTCGGTGGCAGCCGACCAGCTGGGATTCCAAGCAATGGTCGAGGACGCACGATTCCCCCGATGCGCACTCGCCATCGGCCTCGCAGGGCATGCACTTGCCTCCCTTGCATGCTCGGGCGAGACCACACAGGGCGCTCGCTGAAGTGGACCCCGCAGGGCTTCGTCTCTCCTACGCTCGCTCCCCAGATCAGGAACGTCCACCGCGGCCTCGAATTTGAGAAGAACCGATCTCCACGTCACGAATCAACCCGAGAAAGTCCCGGTGGAATTACGTGAGAACCGACAATAGGACAGCACTTCGATGCCTTCGAAGCGAAGGCTGCGGTCAGCTGGTCCGTGGTTTGTCAGCACCACGCACCTGTACCTGTACCTGCACCTGCTGAAGGTGGCGGGCGAGTTCGCACAGCGCGCGTAACTCGCGCAGGCGGCGTGCCACCGCGATCTCGAAGCGCTGGTTGATCACGGAGCGTTCGCGCTCAAGGCGCGCATGCGCGTCGACGACACGTTCGGGGACATAAAGCGCGGAAAGGGCAGCCAGCCGTTCGGCCACACCGGGCGGCGGTCCGGCAGGCATCACGATTCTGACTCCAGTTTCTCCAGATCGGCGACGTCTTGCGGTCGGCCGGCCAGGCGTTTCATCCGAAGGAGGACGTCGCGAGAGACGACCACCAGCGGCCCCTCGGGCAGGACGACCTCGATGCGGCCCTCAAGAAAACCCACAAAAGCGGCTTTCTCGGACAGAAGGTCCAGCATCAGATGATCGCCGCCCACAATCTTGCTCACGCGCTGGACATGGCGCTCGCGAGCCGTCCCCTCGTCAAACACCATGGGATGGGACGGGAAGACATAGCCCAGCGATCGCACAGCATCCAGGGCTCGCGGAAGGTCCTCGGGCGCGATGAGGACATCGATGTCCTTGGTCGATCGGGTCGCCCCATGCACCGTCACCGCCACGCCCCCGCACACCGCATGGCGAATCCCGGCCCCAACGAACGCCGCCGCGATCGCGTGCAATTCCTCGACCAGATTCACTCGGGAGACGGTAGCACGAGCACCCCGCCGAGGCAGCGCCAGGCTGCAGGCCCGATCTCCTGCGCTTGCGCCACGACGCAAACCGTAGCATCACCACCGTCGAGTGCGTGCATGAAGATGCTTACTAACTCGCGGGGCGAGGGCGGAACGCCGGTCGTGCTGCTGGGCGGCGTGGTGACCGGCTGGCTGAGCTGGGAGTGGCATCAGCGTCAGCTCGCGCACGACCGACGAGCAGTCCGCATGCAGCTCCTGTCGGTCGAGCACGGCCTCGACGGTCGTGCGTTGCCACCCGGGTACAGCGTGCGCCTGGAAGCTGGCGCACTGGGTGCCGCCCTGGACGCACTCGCGATCACGAAACCCGTCGATCTGGTGGCGTGGTCCTACGGCGGCGTGATCGCGCTCGACTTCGCGCTCGGTGCCCCGGGACGCGTGCGATCGTTGGTGCTGATCGAACCGCCAGCCTTCTGGGTGCTGCGCGCGACCTGCGGCGCGGACGCCCAGGCGCTCCACGATGCCGACGAGATGCGCGGCTTGAATCGGCAGATCCGCGATGTTGTGAGCGAGGCCGCCCTCGCCGGGTTCCTTGCGCGGACGGGGTTCTGCGCACCCGGCAGCGATCCGCGCGCGATGCCAGGCTGGCCCGTGCTGGCCGCCCATCGGCAGGGTTTGATCACCGGTGACGCACCATGGGCTCATGACGACACGGCGGCCCGGCTGCGCGCGTTCGGAAGGCCAACGCTGCTGATCAAGGGATCCGGCTCGGCCCACTTCCTCCACCGCATCATCGACGGCCTGGCCGCCGAGCTGCCGCAGCGAGAGTTGGTCGAGTTGCCCGGTGGCCACTCGCCACACCTGTTCGACAAGGAAGGGTTCATCGACCGCCTCGCCGCCTTCCACGCCACTGTGTTGCGACCGCCCAGCGGGTCGCACATTCCTCTTTAGTAAAAAGGCAAGGACGTTTACTCTGGCGCCCGTTGCGGCTGTGACGTGCGCGACTGATTCGACTAACTGATGGTGTGGAAAGGGAACAGATGACTTCGACCCGCCGACGCTCAGCCCAGTTTTCGTTTTCCTCGTTCTGCCTCGCCGGCGCCGCGACCGTGCTGATCGCATGCGGCGGTGGCGGCAACAACAAGCTTGACGAGAAAGACGCCAGCGACGATTCGGTCTCGGGCGAGGCTGGCAGCGGTGGCGGCGGCGGTGCCGGAAGCGGCCTCGGCGGACGTGGCGGCGGTGCCGGGAGCAGCGTCGGCGGCGGGTCGGGTGGTAGTAGCGTCGACGGCAGCGCGGGCGGCAGCGCCGGCAGCCGCGGGGGGAGCGACGGAGGTGCTGGTAGCGGGGGCGGCGCCAGCGGGCAGGCGGGCGGCGCGGGTGGCGCCGCGGGTAGCGCGGGAGCGGCGGGCGGTGCAGGCGGAGCCGGCGGGGCGGCGGGTGCTGGCGGAAGCGCCGGCGCCGGTGGCGCGGGCGGGATTGGTGGAATGGCTGGCACTGGCGGAGCTGGAGGAATGGCCGGCACCGGCGGCATGGCAGGCGCAGGTGGTACTGGCGGCATGGCCGGCGCCGGTGGCGCAGGCGGCGCCAACCCGAACTGTGGCGACCCGGGCGAGGCTTGTTGCGTCGGCGGAGTGGCCTGTGTCGTCGGGGCGGTCTGCCTGGGCGGCACCTGCAGAGATTGCGGCGATCCTGGCGAGAACTGCTGCGCTGGCGCTAGCTGTGCTGCGAATGCCACTTGCGGCGGGAACAACTTGTGCCAATCGTGTGGTGCAGCAGGCCAGGTCTGTTGTCCCGGGAACTCTTGCGCCAATGGCGGCTGCTGTGTTGCCAATACGTGCACTGCCACCGGCAGCACCTGCCCCGGCAATCCGGGAACCTGTATGAACGGCTCGTGCGGCACTTGCGGCGCCCCAGGGCAACCGTGCTGCGCGAACAACACCTGTACTGCGGCCAACTCACGCTGCACGGGGGGCAGCTGTGCCACTTGCGGCCAAGCGGCGGGGCAAGCGTGTTGCGCTGGCGATACCTGCACGGGCGCTGGCCTCATCTGCGGCAACGGCACCTGCCAGACTTGTGGTGGGCCAGGCCAGCCCTGCTGCGCTGGCAACATTTGCGGGGCCGGAACGCGGTGCACAGGCGGGGGCGCGGGTAACAGTTGTCTGGTCTGCGGAACCGCCGGGACAATCTGCTGCGCCAATCGAACCTGCGGTGCCGGACTTGGTTGCAACATCCAGGGCGGCGGCGCCGGAATTTGTCAGCAGGCCTGCGGTGCGATGGGACAACCTTGTTGCTCGGGGGCCATGTGCAACGCCACCCTGCTTTGCGAAGCTCAAACCAACACCTGCCTGACATGTGGTGGCGTTGGCCAGCCTTGCTGCGCCAACCAGGTGTGCAACACCGCCGGGGCCATGTGCTTGGTGACCGCCTTCGGCAGCACCTGCCAGAGCTGCGGAGCTGCAGGCCAGCAATGCTGCCCCGGCAGGACCTGCACGGCGGCGGGGACTGGTTGTCTCGGTGGAGGTGCCGGCGGCGGCGGCGGCACATGCCGCGCGTGTGGTGGCGCAGGCCAGGAGTGCTGCGCGGGCGGCGGCTGTGGCACCGGGTGCTGCGGATCCGGCAGTGTCTGCACCGCCTCCGGCAGCATGTGCCCGACCCTGGGCGGTACCTGCGCGATGGGTTCGTGTGGGACCTGCGGCGGGCTGAGCCAACCCTGTTGCACCAATCGCACTTGCACAGTGGCTGGCACAGCTTGCACCGGAGCTGATCCGGGAGCTTGCACCGCGTGCGGCGCGCAGGGACAAGCCTGCTGCCCCGGCAGATACTGCTCCTCGACAACCAACGTCTGTACAGCTGGAGGCCTTGGCAACTCTACGTGCTCCCCGTGCGGCGGCGTCGGCCAGGCGTGCTGCTCGAACCGCACCTGTACCGCGCCCAATCGGTGCACCGGATTCGGCAACGCCCTCCAGGGGACCTGCACCGCGCCGTAGGCGCTCAAGACGTGTCCAGAAAAATAGACCCGACTTGAACATTTGAAAAGGGGTGGGCCGCAGCCCGCCCCTCGTCCGCGAAGTGAATTCTCGGACTTCACCACACCTGCGGGCGAGCCATTGGCTCGGCTACTAAAGACCTGCCCAATTGATGGACAGCTCTTCAGTTGACCGTCTCGGAGCAGCAGGCCTGATCCTCGCCCCAGCGCTTCACGCCGCCATCGGCGGTCACGATCTCGGCGAACCGCTTGGTGCCGCCGAGATCGAGCCGATGTGGACGTCCGGGCTCACAACGTGCGAACGACTTTTTCGGGTAGTCCGCGTGGCCGGTCCGGATCGAGGCCGCGGGCCAGCGCCAGCTCGACCGCTAGCAACTGGCCCGGCAGCACCGCGACCAGCGGGGTCAGCCATTCGGGCACCCCGGCCGCCATCGGCAAGAAGCTGGCAGCGTCGACAGCGGCAGTTGCCTGGTCGCTGATCACGGTCACGTCGCCACCGCGCTCGCGCACCTCGCCGGCAAGCGTCCGCATGTCCTCGTACGCCAGCCCCGCGGGCATGATCAGCAGCAAAGGCTGCCCGTCAGCGACCAGCGCGATCGATCCGTGACGGAAGTCTGCCGCCGAGAACGCGTCGGTCGACAGGCGCAGAAGCTCACGCAGCTTCAGCGCCAGCTCGTGTGCCGTCGCGTCGTTCATGCCGCGCGCGATGCACAGGATGCCGCTGATGCCGCGCAACCTCGCCGCCGCCAGCGCCGCGGGTGCCGCCGCCGCCGCCAGAGTGCGCGCCACTGCATCGGGCACGCGCATGACCTCGTCCAGGCGCGCGCGATCACGCGAGAACGCCGCCCCCAGCAGCGCCACCGCCGCCAGCTGGCCGGTGTACGTCTTGGTCGCGGCGATGCTGCGCTCGGTGGACAAACCAAGCTCGATGATGTGGTCGGCGGCTTGGGCCAACGGCGAGTCGCCGTCGTTGGTGATGGCAATGGTGGGGCGACCCTGGCGGCGCGCGTCCTCGATCACGGCCACCACGTCGGGCGACTGGCCTGACTGCGAGATACCCAGTACCAGCGCGTGGTCGAGCTGCGGCGGCGTTCGATACAGCGTGTGCAGCGACGGTGTTGCTGGCAACACTGGCAGCCTCGCCAGCGCCCCCCACGCGTAGCGTGCATAGGTAGCGGCGTGGTCCGAGCTGCCGCGCGCGGCGACCAGCGCGTACGAGAACGGCGGCAACTTTCCTGCCAGCGCCCACACCCGCTCGGCCTGGCGATCGAGAAAGCCCGTGATCTCGTCGGGCTGGCTCGCGATCTCACTCCGCAACAACGATCCCGGCACGCTGCCGGCAGGCATCACACCACCCCCAGTGAGCGACGGTTTTCTTCCTGTACCAGCGACAAGGGATGCCGCTCGGGGTGCAGCACCGAGATGCCGTGTTCGACCGGCCGGCCGTCGCTGGCATAGGTTTTCTGGTCGACCACCCGCACCACCCCGGGCGGCCGCAGGTCGAGCAGACGCATTTCCACCCGCGTGGCCTGGCGCGCGGTGATGTTGGTCTCGGCGCGTACCACGGCGACGCCGAAGGCCTCACCTAGCAACGCGAACCGGGACGCCTGGGCCAGATCCTTCTTGAGGATGCCCTAGTATTACACCGTCCGGCTCACTGGCTAGGTCAGCGACAGCGACGTGGTCGAGTTCCGCAACGTGCGCATCGAGGGCTTCCGACAGGGACTACCGTGACCTCGCCCTGCGCGGTCTAGCCGTGATACCTTCGCGGCCATGTTCACCGGAGTCATCACCGCGCTTGTGACGCCGTTCCGCGGCGGCGTCCTCGACGAGGAGGCGCTGCGCCGCCTGGTCAACGAGCAGATCGCGGCCGGCATCGACGGGCTGGTCCCGGTCGGTACCACGGGCGAGTCGCCCACCTTGTCTAATGAAGAGCACCTACGGGTCATCGAGCTGGTCATCGAGGAAACCCGCAAGCGCGTGCCGGTGATAGCCGGCACCGGCGCGAACTCCACCAAGGAGGCCATCGAGCTGTCACGCGAGGCCAAGCGGCTGGGCGCCGACGGCATGCTGCAGGTCACCCCGTACTACAACAAGCCGACCCAGGACGGGCTTTACCGGCACTTCAAGGCCATCGTCGACGAAGCGCAGCTACCCACGGTGGTCTACAACGTGCCCGGCCGCACCGGCTGCGATCTGTTGCCCGAGACCGTCGAGCGCCTGTGCGACGTGCCGCTGGTCGTGGCGGTCAAGGAAGCCACCGGGAACTTGCAGCGGGCCGCGCAGATCATCGCTCGCTGTGGCGATCGCATGACCGTGCTGTCGGGCGACGATGCCACGGCGTTCCCACTGTTCGCGGTTGGCGCCAAGGGCGTGATCTCGGTGGTGTCGAATGTGGCGCCGGCCGACTTCGCGGGCATGTGGGACGCGTTCGCGGCCGGCAACTGGCACAAAGCGCGCGAGCTGCACTACAAGACCTTCCCGCTGTCCGAGGGCCTGTTCATCGAGGCGAACCCGATCCCGGTCAAGTGCGCGCTGGCCATGATGGGGCGCATGGCCGACGAGATTCGCGCGCCGCTCTATACAATGACCGGCGCCAACCGCGACAAGGTCCGCAAGATGCTGGCGGACCTGAAGCTTCTCTGATGAGCGCGCGCATCGCAGTGTGCGGCGCGGCCGGCAAGATGGGCCGCGCCATCATACGCGCCGTGACCGAGACCGACGGCCTCAAGCTGGGCGCCGCGGTCGAGCGCGCGGGCGATCCCAACCTTGGTCAGGACGCGGGTGTGCTGGCCGGCGGCGCCGCGCTCGGCGTGGTGGTGAAAGCCGCAGCCCTCGGCGCCGGTGACGGCGACGTGTGGATCGACTTCTCGGCGCCGGCAGCCTCGGTTGCCCACGCGCACGCCGCGGCCGCCGCCGGGGCGCGTATGGTGATCGGCACGACCGGGCTATCAGCGAGCGATCGCGCGCAGATCGCCCAGGCGGCGCAATCGACCGCGATCGTGCTGGCGGCCAACACGTCAGTCGGCGTCAGCGTGATGTTGAAGCTGGTGGCCGACGCCGCACGCGCGCTCGGCCCCGGGTATGACATCGAGATCGTCGAGACCCACCACCGCCTCAAGCGCGACGCGCCCTCGGGCACCGCGCTGCGACTTCTCGAATCGGTCGCGGAGGCCACCGGCCGCGATGTGGCCAAGAATGCCCGCTACGATCGCCACGGCGACATCGGCCCACGCACCGACGCCGAGATCGGCGTGCAGACCGTGCGCGGCGGCGACGTGGTCGGCGATCACACGGTGTTCTTCCTCGGCATGGGCGACCGCATCGAGATCACCCATCGGGCGTCGTCGCGCGACACCTTCGCACGCGGCGCCGTGCGCGCGGCGCTGTGGGTCGCAGACAAGCCGCCGGGCTTGTACGACATGCGCGCGGTCCTGGGCCTGGGCTGAGCCGCGGCCGCACTATCGCAGTCGTCATGAGCGCGCCGCCCATTTTTGCTGCTCTTGCCGCACCATCTGCTCTAGATCGTCCCACGATCCCGCGCGCGGACCGGCGACGCCCAGATTCGCGGCGTTCGAAAAGACGATGGTGGGGTGTCCGTCAGCGCGCAAGGCGCTGACGTTCGCCGGTGAGTCCTCGACGTAAAGATCCGCGCCGACCGCCGCTTTGTCCTTCATGAAGCACAGATCCCAGTACGGGATGCCGTGATGTTCCAGCCACGCCACGGTCTGCTGCACGGCCTGTTCGTGGAAATACCTGATGAACAGGCGATGCGTGATGATGCGAATCCTGATCGCGGTCTGGGACAGCCTACGCAGGCTGGCGGTCGCGCCAGGGATGGGGCGTAGTTCGCGAAACAGATTGCGCTGGGTGACCGCGAACCTGTGCAGATCGTCGTAGCTGCCCGCCGAAGCGAGGTTCCATTCGGCGAGGCCGTAACCGGGGGTGGGTGTCAGCGTGTCGATGGCAACGCCGAGCCATTCGGCGGCGATGGGCCGAAGGCCTGCGTAGAAGTCCGCCACCACGCCGTCAAGGTCGACGCCCAGAACAAACTGCCGATCATCGATGCTCATCGCGCGCACACTCCCGAGAGCGAATGGTCTACCGTGGGCAGCGTTCAACTAGAAAAGCCAAGCGTCGACCCCGAGGGCCGGCACCTGGCTTGTTCTGGGCCAGACTAGGGCCTAGCCAGTGGTCGCATCCACCGCGTCGTCGGTGGCGTCGGTGGTAGCGTCGGTGGTGGTGGTGGTGTCGGTGGTGGAGCCCGCAGCGTCAACCGCGGCGTCGCCTGCGTCGGTTATCACCGCCGCCATGTCGGCGGCGTCAGTCGCACCAGCGTCCGTCGCGACCGCCGTGCGCTCGACCTTGAGGGCCAGGTCCATGATGAGGTCCGAGCTGGTCCGGACGCTCTGATGGACCTCGACCGCTATGACGTTCATGCCCTCTTTCAGAGCGGTGATCGGCATGATGTCCAGCGTGTCGCTTATACCGGCGTTGTCGCCTCTGTTGCCCATGGCAACCGTGGTCGAATCGAAGGCGGCCATCGGCATGTTGATCCGGGGCACAACCTCGACGCCGTTGATGTACACGACCGCACCGTCGTCAACCGACATTTCCAGCACGGCCGTCTTGATCGTCTGGACGTTCGTGAGCGTGAACGTCGTACGAAAATACGTCGTGACGAACTTCATCGTGGCGTCGGCCCCGAACGTGACTGTCGTCTGGAGTGCTGCCGTCAGCATCTTGCCCGCATCGCCATAGCCGAGTGGCGCGGGACCCGTCTTCCATGCGGTATCGCTAAACGTTGGCCCCTTCCACGCGGTCATCTGATCCGTACCGTCATCCAGGTACTTCCAGGTGGACTTCAGAGGCAGGAGGGTCTCCAGTGCCCGCGGCATGGCGTCTGGCATGGCGTCTGCCATGGCGTCTGCCATGGCGTCGGTCGGGCGGGTCTCAGGAGGTCCAGCGTCGCGATTTGCGCCGGCCATGCCGCCCATTCCAGCACCGCCCATTCCAGCACCGCCACCCATCCCGCCACGCCCAGTCATACCCGCCATACCTGCGCCACCAGTTCCCCCGCTCATGCCCATGCTGCCTGCAGAGCCGTTGTTTTGGCCTCCAGATCCACCAGCGACGGGACGCTTGGGAGGATCAGCGTCACAAGCCACCGACACCAAAGACAACGACAACGCAACAGCGAGAGCACGACCTGAAGTGAACATGGTTTCTCCTAAGGGTAAGTTTCGACGAAGAAACTAGGTTGAATTCGTCAAAGTTCCAAACAATTTTGCCGTAAGAAAGGGCGGTTTCTTGACGACGCGACGCGATCCGCAAACGAAAGGTGGCCGGCACGCGGGCGACGGCCGAAGCCGGTTTGTGGTGAAAACCACAGGAACGGTGGAAGATGCTCGCCCTCATGCCCCGGGCGAAAACCGACAGCAAAGTCGACTACGGCGCCCTGCCCACTGAGGCCGAGAACCCGCGCTCCGAGCTGCTCGACACGCTGCCGGCCGAGGAGGTCGTCAAGCTGCTGATCGACGAAGAAGGCATCGCCGTGCGGGCGGTGCGGGCGCGATCGCGCGAAATCGCCGCGGCAGCGCGAATTGTCGCCGACAAGCTGGCAGCGGGTGGCCGGCTGGTCTACGTGGGTGCCGGGACGTCGGGGCGTCTAGGCGCGCTGGACGCGGCCGAGTGCGTGCCCACGTTCGGGGTGCCCCCGTCGTTGGTGGCAGCCATCCTGGCTGGCGGGCCAGCCGCCCTGACCAAGTCGATCGAAGGCGCCGAGGACAACGCGCGCGAAGCCGAGCAACGCATGCGCCGAGTGGCGGTGGGCCCATCGGACGTGGTCATCGCGATAGCGGCCTCGGGCGTGACCGTGTTCGTGCGCGCGGCGCTGGACTACGCGCGCTTTCGCCGCGCCAGCACCATCTTCGTCACCTGCGGGCGCCCAGCTACCGAGATCGAGGAACTGTCTGACGTCGTCATCGAACTTCACACCGGCCCCGAGGTGATCGCCGGCTCGACCCGCCTCAAGGCTGGCACCGCGACCAAGCTGACGTTGAACGCGATCTCGACCGCAGCGTTCGTGCTGCTCGGCAAGACCTATGGCGGGCTCATGGTCGACGTGCGGCCGACCAACGCCAAGCTGTGGGCGCGCGCTGTGCGCATCGTGCGCCGGCTGACCGGACTTCCCGAGGCCGACGCGCTTCGCCTCATCAAGAAAGGTGGCGGGCGCGCCAAGGTCGCGCTGGTCATGCACCACGCACGCGTGAATGCCGCGCGGGCCAAGGAGATGCTCATCCAGAACAAGGGCTCCCTGCGCGCCATCGTCGGCGACCTCGACGTGCACCGGGTTTAGACAAGTTTGAAGAGATGACCGATCCGCTCGCTTCGCTGCTGGCCCTGCGCGATCTTCCTGCGCGGCTGATCATCGGCCTGCTGTCAGGCACCAGCGCCGACGGGACTGATGCGGCCCTGTGCGAGATCACGGGCGCCGGCGAGACGACGCGTGCGCGGATTCTAGCGTTCGTCAGCACACCGTTTTCGCGCGCCCTGCGTGAACGTATCTTCGGGCTGTCCGACGCCGAGGCGTCCGAGCTGGCCGAGGTCGATGTGCTGCTCGGGCAGTCGTTCGCGGACGCGGCCTTCGCGGTGTGCGCTGCGGCCGGCTGTGACATGCGGGACGTCCACATGGTCGGCTCGCATGGCCAGACCGTCGCGCACCGGCCGCGGTCGCAGGGCATGCTGGGTGCGACACTGCAAATAGGCCAGCCGGCCGTCATCGCCGAGCGCACCGGCAAGCCGGTGATAGCCGACTTCCGCGCGCGCGACGTGGCCGCCGGGGGCGAGGGCGCACCGCTGGTGCCGCTGGTGGATCACCTGTTGTTCCGGGCACCAGGCAAGAAACGCGCGCTGCAGAATGTCGGCGGCATCGCCAACGTCACACTGGTCGGCGAGACCATGGCCGAGCTGTGCGCCTTCGACAACGGACCCGGCAACATGATCCTGGACGCCGTGGCGCGCGCCGCCTCACGCGGCCTTGCCGCTTACGACATCGACGGGGCCCGCGCCGCCCGCGGCAGCATCGATGCGTCGCTGCTGGCTGAATTGCACCAGCTACCGTTCCTGGCGCAGCGGCCGCCCAAAAGCACCGGGCGCGAACTGTTCGGCAAGACTTTCACTTACCCGTTGCTCGATCGCTTCACCGCGCGCGCACCGTCGGTCGCGGGGCAATCGCCACTCGACGATCTCCTGGCCACCCTCACGCGATTTGCCGCCGAGGCCATGGCCCGCAGCTACCGCGAACTGTTGCCCGTGTTCCCGGACGAGATCTATGTCTCGGGCGGCGGGGCGCACAACCCGACGCTCATGGCCCACCTCCGCGAGCTGTGCACGCCCGCGCCCGTGTCCGACACCGGAGCACTCGACGTGGATCCCGATGCCAAGGAGGCGCTGGCCTTCGCGGTGCTGGCGAACGAGACGCTGTTCGGTCGGCCCGGCAACGTACCAGCGGTCACCGGCGCCGCCGGGTACCGCGTGCTGGGCAAATTCGTCCTTTGAATCAGAGACCCTGGGTTACACTATCGACCCTTCAAGCACTGAATGACCCTGCAATGACCTCGATAAAGGAGACCGCGATGGGGAACAAGATCTGGAAATCGGCCCGTGGTGGAAGTTCCCTGTGGGCAACGGCGGCGTTGATCCTTGTGCCCGGCAGCCTGGCCGCGCTGCTGGCTGGCTGCGGTGGCGATGGCGCCGGCGGCATCAACAAGGCGCTCGAGATGCAATGTGGTGACGGCTACAACCGCGAGACCGGCGTCGTGGGCGAGTTGAACCTGAGCGGCCAGGCGTCGGCCAAGGTCAAGGTGTTCCTGGGCACCGCGGGCAAGATCACCGCCGCGGTCAAAGAGATTGAAAGCGACGCGCTGGGTGCCTGCCGCGCCATCGCCAAGGATCTCGGCGCCACCGACGCCGAGTTGATGGTCGCCCAGGCCGACAAGGACAAGGATCCGGGCCTCGAGGTCAAGACCGTGTGCCAGAAGGCCGCGGCCAAGATCAAGCAGACCATCGAGGACAACGTGCCCACCGAGGCGTCCCTGACCGTGCAGTACACGCCGGCCAAGTGTGAAGTCAGCGCGGCGGCGCAGATCGAGTGCACCAAGACCTGCGAGATGAAGGAGGTCACCGAGACCGACATTCAGTGCAAGCCAGGCAAGCTGTCGGGCACGTGCGGCGCGATGTGCATGGGTGAATGCTCTGGCAAGTGCGAGGGCGGCTGCACCGGGTCGTGCACCGCCGAATGCACCGGCAAGTGCGAAGGCAGCGTCACCGCCGAGTGCACCGGCAAGTGCGAAGGCCAGTGCGACGGTACCTGCGACGTCATGGGCGCCAACGGCCAGTGCGCCGGCAAGTGCACCGGCACCTGCGTCGGCAAATGTGACGTGGCCGTGAAAGGTCGCTGCGATGGCAAGTGCATGGGTTCGTGCAGCGGCAGCTGCACCGGAAGCTGCATGGCGATGTGCACGGGCTCGTGCTCGGGCGGCTGCAGCGTGATGTACACAGCGCCCAAGTGCGAGGAGATCGAGGTCAAGAAACAGGTCACCGAGTGCACCCAGACCTGCGACGCGTCCGCGCGCGCCGAGGCCAAGTGCGAGGCGCCCATGGTGGTGGTCGAGTTCCGCACCAACTTGCAGCCCGATCCGGCGCGCAAGATGAAGCTCGAAGCGCTGGTCACAACGTTGAAGACCAACCTGCCCAAGTTCCTGAAGGCGATGGCCAAGGCCGGCAACACGACCAGAGCCACCTTCGACGCCTACGCAAGCGCGCTGGGCAAGATCAAGGGCGAGATCGCCGGTAGCTTGAAGGCGACCGCGTGCGTGGGCACGGCGCTGGGCCAGAACGGCCAGGACGCCCAGAAGGCCGGCGGCGCCGGCGCCGGCGGTGCTGATCTGCTGACCTCCCTCAAGGCCAAGGGCAAGGCGGTCGTCGCCAAGATCGCCTGCGACGGCTACGCGCCCGATACGGGCGGCAAGGGTCCAACTTTCACAGGTGCCGGGGGCCTGAAGCTGAACGCGGTCATGGACGCCTCGCTGTCTCTGGTCAAGGCCGCGAGCGGGATCGAGGCCGACACCCTGGGCGCGTGCAAGGCCATGGGCGACAAGCTCGGCATCATGACCCCGTCCGACGTCAAGGGCGCCTGCGCCGCGGTCAAGGCCGAGATCGACAGGATCATTGGCACGCTCATGCCGACGGTGAAGGTGCGCGTAGTGGCCACGCCACCCTACTGCACGATCAATGCGATGGCGTCGTTCACGTGCACGCAGACGTGCGAGATGAAGACCATCACGCAGACTGATCTCAAGTGCAGGCCCGGCAAGCTGTCGGGCAGCTGCGGCGCCACGTGCATGGGTCAGTGCAAGGGTAGTTGTATGGCAAGCGTCTCGGCGGCGTGTTCGGGCTCGTGCATGGGCACGTGCACCGGCAAGGTCAGCGCCAAGTGCACGGGAATGTGCACAGGGACTTGCACCGTGGGCGCAATGGACACCCAGGTCACGAACGCCGCGTGCGCCGGCACCTGCAACGGTCAGTGCATGGGCACGATCGAGGGCAGCTGCGACGCCAGGTGCGACGGCATGTGCATGGGCAACGTGGAAGGCACGTGCATGGGCATGTGCAGTGGTTCGTGCACGGGCGGCTGCAGCATCACGTACATGGCGCCCTACTGCGAGGAGGTCGAGGTGATGAAGGACGTCACCGAGTGCCAGCAGAGCTGCGACGCCAAGGCCAAGTGCGACGCGATGTGCTTCCCGGGCAACGTGACCATCGCGGTCGATACCAACCTGGACGCCGAGAAGGCCAAGGTGGTGAAGCTGGTGGATGCCCTCAAGACCGGCCTCCCGGTTCTGTTCAAGGTCACCAAGCGTATCAAGGGCACCGTCGAGGGTTCGGTCAACGCCTACGTCGACATGGTCAAGGGCTTGCCCGACACCATCAAGAACTCGGGCCTGATGGGAGCCGGCTGCGTCGCCGCGGTGGTCACCTACTCGGCGAGCGCGACCGCCAAGATCACGGCATCGGCCGAGGCAGCCTTGTCGGTGACCACAGCAGCGATCGCCCGGGCGAACTGATGTCTCGGGCGTGACCCTGGTGCAGGCGGCGCGGGCCTTCGGGCCCCGCCGTCTACGCCCGCGACGCCCGTCGCCGCGCCAGCCACTGCTGACGCCACAGCTCGATCGCGGGCAGCGCCACCAGCGCCGCGGCCAGGCACGCCACCTCGCCCAGGATCGCCATCGCCCCGAACCCTTGTAGCGCACGGTTGCGCGCCGCCAGCAGCGAGCCGTACCCGACGATGGTGGTCCACGAACACAGCGCGACCGCGCTGCCGGTCGACATCACGGCAGCGATCACGCCGCCACCCTGTTGCTGGCGCGCCACCACGTTAAGCGCGTACTCGGCGCCGATGCCGAAGGTGATAGGCAAGGCGATGAAGTTGAGAAACGTGATCTTGACCTCGCCCAGCCCCGCCGCGCCCACCATCCACAGCACCCCCATCACCAGCGCCAGGATCGTACGCAGCGCCGCCGACAGCGGCCGCATGATGAACAGACAGAGCAACACGACCACTGTCAGCGACGCCGCTGTCGCGCGCGGACCGTCGCGCAAGATCGAGCGCAGCATGGCACCGAAGATCACAGCGTTGCCCGAGGTCTCCACGGTCTTGGGCGGGTTGTCGAGCTTGATCTCGCGCAGCACGCTGGCAATGCGCAGAAGCGCCCGCCCGTCCCAGACCGAAAGCCCCTTCTCGACCGGATACACCAGCAGCACGCGGCCCACGGTGCCGTCGAGTTCGGTGAAAGGCCGGCGCGCCAGGGCCGGCAGATCCATCGGCCGCAAGGCACGCGGCTCAGCCGGCGGATCCACCGCAGCTATCTGCTTGCGTTCCTTTTCATCCAGGGCCTCAAGCGCGGGATCCGCGACCAGCTTCCTTATCTGGGCCAGCAGCCCAAGCTTGCGCTGCTGCACCTCGGGAAGTCCCGGCAGCAGATCGTACGCGGTCACAATCTGACCGATGACGTCGTTGCCGGGCTGCGCCTGGTCCTGCTTGCGGATGGCCTGCCGCAACGTCTCGGTCTCCTTCACGTCGTCCGCCAGGATCACGGTGGGGCTGGGCCAGCGGCCGAATAGGCCGTCGGTCTGGTCGTCGAAGGCGTGGCCCTCGGGCGTGGTGTTCAGCTGCGCGCGCAGCTTGCGGAAATCGTATTCGAACGGCGCCTCCAGGAAATAAGCCAGCCCCGTGAAAGCGGCGACGGTCAGCCCCGTCGAGCCGACCAGCAGCGCGATCAAGGATCGGCGCCCACCCAGCAGTCCACCAAGAAAGCCCAGCTGCAACGGCGCCCGACGTGCGTGGTGCGAACGCGTGCGCCGGTCCATCACCACCAGCAGCGCGGGCAGCACCGTGAAGGTCGCCAGCCAACAAAACAGCACGCCCACCGCGCCCATGACCCCGAACTGAAAGAAGCCACGAAAGCTGGTCAGCATCAGCGATGCGTACGCGCACGACGCGCACACCGCCGCCACCGCCGTCCCGCGCATCACGCCTGCCAGCGCCTTCTCAAGCGACTCGTCGAGCCCGTCGCCCGCGGCGCGGTGCTCCTGATAGCGCGACATCAAGATGATGGCGTAATTGATTCCGTTGCCGAGGATGATGGAGCCCAGGAAGGCGGTCGACGAGTTCAGGTAACCGAACGCCAGATCGGCCACCGCGAACGCCATCACGGTGCCAAGCACCGCCGGCAGCCCGATAAGCGGCACCGAGCGCAGGCGACGGAAATACAGCGCGATGCTGAACGCCACCAGCACGAGGCAGGTCAGCGTCACCCACATGATGTCGCGCTCGACCGCCTCGCGGTTCGCATTGGCGGTCGCCACCGGTCCGCCGAAGTACACGCTCATCTCGGGATGCGTCCGGCGCGGGTCATCCTCGGCGACGATTTTCTTCGCGGCGATCAGCAACCCGTCACCCGCGCGCTCGACCAGGATCCCGCCGGGAGCCAGCGCCGCGACCCACACGTAGTCACCGTCCTTGCTGGTGAACACACCACCGGGGAAGCGCTCGCCCATCCGATCCTTGGCGGTGATGCGCGCCCTCATCGCGTCCAAGGATTCGTCGTCGTCGGACAGATCGACGAGCAGCGGGTTCTTGCGTTTGCCGATCTCCCGGCGCAGCCGATCGCGGATGGCCTCCAGGTCGGCCTCCGGCAGGTACAGCCATTTGTGTTTCTCGAAGAACGCCTTGACGTCGCGGACGTTGTACGCCGCCAGCTCGACCACGCCTTTGGGCAGGGCTTGCAGCTTCCTGGTCAGGGCATCCGCGTAGCGCAGATTCGCATCCCGATCGGGCGACTGCACCCCAATGAGCAAGAGCGAGATGTCGCCGCCCATACGCTCCTGGGTCTTCTCCAGCGCCAGCACGCCGGGGTCATGGCTCGGCAGGAGTTCGACCACCGAGGTTCGCAACTCCAGGCGGCGGGCCAGCGCAGCGGCGCCGAGGAACGCCAGCACCGACGCTGCCAACACCCATACCGCGTGACGCGAGAGAAAGCGTCGGTAGCGGGCCGCCAGCGACCGCGGCGGATCGGCATTACTCATGTGAACGGGCGCGGAAGTTAGCACAGATGCGCGGCGCAGCCGGCCAGGACCAGCGTTCAAGAATCGACACCGACGTGTTGAATTCTGGACACTTCTCGGCGGCCAACCCCGGATGCCCCTAGTTATTTTCACACCTTGGCACTCCGAATCATTCTGGCGTCGAGTTTGCTAGCGGCCGGGCAACCCCAAATGGATCGTTTGTCTGTCGCCCGCAATCTGCGCGCAGTGCTTCCGGCCCTGTCCCCGGCGCCCCGTGCCCGCACCACCCTGCGGCTGCCGGAGGTCCTGCTGTGCGATCTCGATGGCACACTCATCGACACGATGCCGATTCTCTCGGACCTGGCGACCGACGTGCTAGCGGAGGTGTACAACTTGCCGCGCAGCCTGGGTCGCGAGCAGTACCTATCGACCTGCGGCCTGCCGTTCATTCAGCAACTCGACGCCATCTGCCCCGGCGACCCACGCAACCCGACAGCCTCGGATCTGTTCGAGCGGCGCAAGCTGGCCCGCTGCCGCAGAGCGCGTATGCCGGCCGACACCTACCGCGCGCTGGCCTTGCTACAAACCCGGGGCGTGGCCATCGTCGTGTCATCCAACAACGGGGTCGAGAACGTCAAGGCGTTCGCGTCCGCGTCCGACTTCCCATTCGATCTGGCGCTGGGCTTCTGCGACGGGCTGGCCAAGGGCCAGCCGCATGTCGAGCGGGCAACGTCCGCTTTCGGCGCGCCTGCCTCGGCAATGGTGTTCGTGGGCGACTCGCTTCACGATGGCGAGATCGCGGAGCGCGAGGGCCTGGGCTTCGTCGGCGTGGCCGGCACCTTCTCGAAAGAGCGCTTCGCCCTGCGCTTTCCCGGCCGGCCCGTGCTGCAGCGGCTGGCCGAGATCAACCTGCTGTTCGAGTAGGAGCCGCGGCCGTGGACGCGGTACTGATGGCTGCGGGCCTGGGCAGCCGGCTCGGTGGCCCGACCCCGGTATTGCCCAAGGCCCTGATCTCGGTCGCGAACCAGCCGCTTGTCGCACACGCGTTGCGCTTCGCCGCGAGGCTTTCGCCGACCCGGATCATCGTGGTCGGCGGCTTCGGCTTCGACCGGCTGGCGGCCGAGATCGAGCACCAGCGGAAGACCGCGAACCTGCCGCCCATGGCGCTGGTCGAGAACCGGGATTTCCGCGACGGCAACCTGCTGTCCCTGCTGACCGCACGCCCGCTCATCGACGACGAGTTTGTGCTGCTCAACGTCGACCACATCTTCCGTCCCGCGATAGCCGCCCTGGTCGCGGCCCCGGTCGACCATGTCACCGCCTTCATCGACACCGATCGCATCCTGGGTGACGACGATATGAAGATCGAACGCGACGGCGCAGGGCACGTCGGCCGCATCGCCAAGAACCTGACCACCTTCGATTGTGGCTACGTCGGCGTGACCCGCGTGCCGCGCAACGCCCTGCCCGGCTACTTTTCCCAGGCCGAAGCGGCCAGCGCCGAGGACGGCCGCGCCATCCACGTCGAACGCATCCTCGCCCGCCTGGCGTGGGTCGGAACGCCGCCTCGATGCCGCGACATCAGCGGGCACGGTTGGCTGGAGATCGACACCCCCGAAGACCGTTCCCGGGCCGAGGCAGCGCTACGCCAGCCCGGCTGGGCCTGACGCCGAGGCCGCGAACAGGCGGCAGCTATTTCAGGTGGGCGGCCGGCTTGCCATTGCCGGCAAACAGCTGCGGCGTGGTCTCTTCAAGGTAGCGGCGCCACACCGGCCAGCTATGGCCGCCATCGGTGAGCCGCCAGGTTCGGTTGACGCCCTTGCTTTTCAAGAGCGCGACCAACTCCTCGTTGCGCTTCAGCAGAAAATCATCCTTGCCACAGCCAATCCACAGCCACTTCAGTTTCTTGTTCAACGCTTTGACGTCGCCAAGTGGCGTGGCGATCTCGCTGTCCTTGGGCGCCGCCGACGAGAAGCCGGCCACCCAGGCGAACCTGTCGGCGTGGTTGAGCCCAAGCGTGAGCGCCTGGTGCCCGCCCATCGACAGGCCTACCAGCGCGCGGCTCGCGGCGTCGGTCTTGACCCGGTAGCGGCTTTCGATCATCGGCATCACGTCCTCGAACAGATCCTTGCCGTAAGCGGCGGTGTTGTCACCGTAGCCGCCCGCGCTCGGCAACCCCTCGGGCGGAATCGGGTGGCCGTCGGTCATGACGATCACCATGGCCTTCACCTTGCCCTGCGCAAGCAAGTTGTCGACGATGAAGTTGGCGCGACAATGCACCGACCACGCGAGATCGTTGTCGCCGTGACCGTGCAGCAGGTACAGCACCGGATAGCGAACGCCAGGCTTCTTGTCGTAGTCCGGTGGCGTGTACACATGCAGCCGCCGCACCTTGCCGCCAAGCGCCTTCGACCGGTAATGCAATACGGTGACGCCGCCGTGGGGCACGTCCTGGAACTCGGTGATGAGAGGCGGGGTGCCCAGCACTTCGAGAATGCTGCTGCCGGGCCAGCGCTGTGGCTTGATCATCGAGTTGCTCGGATCGACGCTCTTGAAGCCGTCGATGGTGAAGCCGTATTCGTAGACACCAGGATCGACCGGACCCACGGTGGTCGACCACACCCCTTCGGTGTCCTTGGTCATTGCCGCCTTGTCCTTGGTGAACTGCCCGGACACCGACACATCCTGCGCCTGGGGCGCCCGCACGCGAAAGGTGACCATGCGATCGGCGGCGATCTGCGGTGACAGCAGCGGCGCTGTGCGCCTTGGCGCCGCTGGTGGCTGCGCGAAGGCCACCCCCGCGATCAGCATCGTCGCCAGCACGCCAGTCATGAACTTCATCGTGGATCCTCCGTCGCAAAGCAGCTTTCTCCCACGGCGGGCCCAGAAGTTCATCCCTCCCGAACCGGCAGCGAACCAGCATCGACCGGCGGTGATTCGCTTGCGCCGGCGCGGCGAGCGCAATAAGTTTCGCCCCCTGCCGCAGCGCAGGTCGAGCTCCGCGTGATCAATCTCATCCTCAAAAAGATGTTCGGGACGCGGAACGCCCGCGTCATCAAGACCCTCCGCCCCAACGTCGCCCGCATCAACGACCTCGAGGCCGGCACCCGGCAGAAGTCGGATAGCGAGCTGACCGCCATGACGCTCGAATTCCGGCGCCGGCTCGACAAGGGCGAAACCCTGGACGCGCTCTTGCCAGAAGCCTTCGCGGTGTGTCGCGAGGCCGGACGGCGTGTGCTCAACATGCGCCACTTCGACGTGCAGCTCATGGGCGGCATGGTGCTGCACAAGGGCTCCATCGCCGAGATGCGCACCGGCGAGGGCAAGACGCTGGTCGCCACGCTGGCGTGCTACCTGAACGCGCTCGCCGGCAAGGGCGTCCATGTTGTGACCGTCAACGACTACCTCGCCCGCCGTGACGCCGAGTGGATGGGGCGCCTGTACAAGTTCCTCGGGCTGTCGGTCGGGGTCATCGTGCACGGCCTCACCGACTTCGAGCGCCAGCACAACTACCGCTGCGACATCACGTACGGGACGAACTCGGAATTCGGGTTCGACTACCTGCGCGACAACATGAAGGATTCGATCGAACGCTACGTGCAGCGCGATCTCAACTACGCCATCGTCGACGAGGTCGACTCGATCCTGATCGACGAGGCGCGCACGCCGCTCATCATCTCGGGTCCCGCCGAGGAATCGGCGGAACTGTACTCCAAGGTCAACTCGATCATCCCAGCCTTGCGCAAGGACATCGACTACACCGTCGATGAGAAGGCCCACTCAGCGATGATGACCGACTCGGGCGTCGATCGGGTCGAGCGCAAGCTGAGCGTCGGCAACCTGTACGACCCGGAAAACCTCCAGTGGCTCCACCACATCACCCAGGCGCTGCGCGCCCACAGCCTGTACAAGCGCGACGTCAACTACCTGGTCGAGGAAGACAAGATCATCATCGTCGACGAGTTCACCGGCCGGAAGATGCCGGGACGACGCTGGTCGGATGGCCTGCACCAGGCCATCGAAGCCAAAGAAGGCGTCGAGATCCAGGAAGAGAACCAGACGCTCGCGACGATCAGCTACCAGAACTACTTCCGTATCTACAAGAAGCTGGCCGGCATGACCGGGACCGCCGACACCGAAGCCGAAGAGTTCAACAAGATCTACAAGCTCGACGTCAACGTGGTGCCAACCAACAAGGCGATGATCCGGCTCGATCACCACGACGTGGTCTACAAGAACGAGCGGGGCAAGTTCCGCGCCCTGGTCAACGAGATCGAGGATTGCCACCAGCGCGGCCAGCCGGTGCTGGTCGGCACCGTCAGCGTCGAGAAATCCGAGGTCGTGGCGTCGCTGCTACGCAAGAAGAACATCAAGCACAGCGTGCTCAATGCCAAGCAGCACGAGAAGGAAGCCATCATCGTCGCGCAGGCGGGCCGCAAGGGCTCGATCACCATCTCGACCAACATGGCCGGCCGCGGTACCGACATCGTCCTGGGCGGCAACTCCGACATGCTGGCGCGGGCCGAGATCGATCCCGAGAACGCCGCCAAGATCGGCCACGAGATCCCGCCTGAGCAGCAGCCCGAGTTTCAGGCTGCGCTAACCCGCTGGCGCGCCACCTGCGATGGCGAGCGGCAGGAGGTGCTGGCGGCCGGCGGGATGCACATCGTCGGTACCGAGCGGCACGAATCTCGCCGCGTCGATAACCAGCTACGCGGCCGTGCCGGCCGGCAAGGCGATCCGGGCAGCTCGCGCTTCTTCCTGTCGCTGGAAGATGATCTCATGCGCATCTTCGGCGCCGAGCGCATCACCGGCCTGATGGAGCGGTTGGGGATGGAAGAAGATGTTCCCATCGAGCATCCGCTCATCAACCGCGCCATCGAGAACGCGCAGAAGAAGGTCGAGGGCCACAACTTCGACATCCGCAAGAACCTGCTCGAGTACGACGACGTGATGAACCAGCAGCGCAAGACCGTGTATGCGCTGCGCCGGCAGGTGCTGGAGGGCCGCTACGCGCCTGAGTTGTCGGCCGACGAGAAGAAGGCCGGCAAGACCCCCGCCACGCCACCTGCATCGGGCGGGCACACGGTCGAGTCGTTGGCCAAGACCGTCCGTCCCCAGCTCGCCCGCATGGCCGAATCGCTGACGCTGGCGCCGGCTCCCGACGCAGTGATCGGGCCCGACGGAACCCCATCTGCGACGGTACCGGTTCCGGTTGATCCGGCCAAGCTGCGCACGATGATCTACCGCCAGTTCGGTGCCTTCCCCGACTGCACTGGCGTGGTAGACGATCGCGCGGCGACGCTCGATCGTCTGGCCACGGAGGTCGGCTCGTCGCTGGTGCAGCAGCGTGAGCGCATCCTCGACCTGTCCGAGGAGGTGCTCCAGGGGGCGCTCGACGAGCTGTGCCCGCCGACCCAGCACGCGGAAGATTGGGACCTGGACGCGCTCGGCGTCGCACTCAAGGAGCGCTTCGGCTTCCAGCCCACGCTCAAGACCGACAAGGTCCTCGAGCGCGAATCGCTGGCCGACACGCTGTGGAAGGAAGTCGAGACCATCATCGAGGCGCGCGAGGCCGAGTTCTCACCGCCCATGCTGCTGTACTTCTCGCGCTACTTCTTGCTGGAGGAGATCGACCAGCGCTGGATCGAGCACCTGCGCAACATGGAAGCTCTGCGTGAAGGTATCCACCTGCGCGGCTACGGCCAGAAGGATCCCAAGCAAGAGTACAAGAAAGAGGGCTTCACGATCTTCGGCCTGATGATGACCGGCATCAACCGCAACGTGTGCGAGAAGCTCTTCCACATGCAGATAAGGCGCGACGACGACGGCGCCAGTGCTGAGGTGTCGCTGCCGCAGCCCAAGCAGCGCAAGCAGCGCCAGACCGTCGAATCGGGCGGCGGCGCCCCCGGTGACGCCGCCAGCGAGCCCGATGAGGCCCAGCCCACGCGGCGCACCCAGCCCAAGGTCGGTCGCAACGATCCATGTCCGTGCGGCAGCGGCAAGAAGTACAAGAAGTGCCACGGCACCCTCGCTGCCTGATCAACCCGCGCTCGCGTTCGGACCCAGCTGCCCGTAAGATGTGACGCAACTTACTTTTGGGGAAAAGATGGTAACCGCTCGCAAATCCGGCCTTCTTTTCACCGCCGCGGTTCTCGCCACCCTGACCAACCTGGGTTGTGAAGACAGTACTGCCACCGGATGCCTCGCCAAGGCGGAGATCCCGCTGGCCAAGAACGCGCTCACGCTTTCGAGCAATGTGCGCCTAGATCGCATCGCCGATGGGTTCGTCCTGATAGCGCAGGCGGACGACGGCAAGACCCTGCGCTGGGCGCGCCTCAGCGAGGACGGCATGCTCGGCACCCAAATTATGGCAACGGTGCCAGAGCGCGCGGGCGGGCTCGGTCCGTGGTTCGCCCTGGTTGGCAAGAGCGCCCCCGGTGATCAGTTGCTCATCGTCTATCTGGCCCCCAAAGCCGGGGCGACCAATCAACTAGAATTCCAGGTGGTGGCGCAGGACCCGGACGGCACGCTGTCCGCGCCCAAGAGTCTGGCCGCGTTGCCAATGGGCCTTGGGCTGGATATCGCAAAGAAGGACCTCCGGGTCGTCATGGGCAGCTCGCGCACGGGAAAGTCTGCGCTCTTGTCCTGGGGCTTCGAGGGATCCGGCGTGGCGCCGACGGTGCAGACCCTCAAGGCCGACGGCGAGACCGTGGTCATGCCGCTCGCTTGGACCAGCGCGCCCACCGGCTGGAAGTGCCTCGCCATCGCCCCCAGCCGCACCGATCTGGGTGTCAGCGCGATCGAGCCCGGCAAGGCCGGCACCACGCAGAAGCCGTGGTGGCACATGGCCGAATACAACGACGACGGCGGCAACCCCCTGTCGCACAAGGTCGGTCTGCACACCACCGACGCCGACTGCCCGGTCGCGTCCGGTCCCACGCCCAAGGGCTATGTGGTCAGCTGGCAAAACCCTGACGGCACCTACTTCGCCGACTACAACTCGATCGCCCGCAGCGTGAACCCCGATTCCGTCGCTGGCGCGGTCCGCTTCGGCGGCGCGGCCAAGCAACCTAAGGTCGCCTGCGTCGCCAGCATGTCGCGCGACTTCGGGATCTTGTTCGATGCCGTCAACCGCCAGCGTGGACCGTTCGTGCGGCGCTTTGACGCATTCGGCAGGCGAATCAAGAAGGATCTGCAACTCAGCACCGATCAGCAGGATTTGGGTCCCATCTCGGCCTGGCCGGGGATAAATGTCATGTGGGTTACCTACCTGGACAAAATCGGCGCGAACCCTGCGGAAAATCTGCGCTATTTGCAGAAGATAGAATGCCCCGCCGCGATCGAGGGTGGTGGCGACGCAGGGACCGAAATGCCGCCGCCCGTGAGCCCGGATGGTTCGACGGACGCGAAATAATTCGCGACCGCCAGCGGTTGCTTCCCTGGCTTCATGAATTCCATCGTGCCGCGCGTGCCGCCCTCCCGACTCGACTTCGAGCGCGAGGCTCTACCTCATCTGCAGGCGTTGTACGGGGCGGCCCTGCGGCTGTGCCGGAGCGAGGGTGATGCCGAGGATCTGGTGCAAGAGACCCTGCTGCGCGCGTACCGTTTCTTCGGCACGTTCGAGCTCGGTACCAGCTGCAAGGCGTGGCTGTTCCGGATCATGACCAACGTCTTTTGCAACAAGTACCGCGAGCGCGAGCGCGAGCACCAGATCCTGACCGAAGTCGAGTCCTCGTCAGCGAACCTGAGCCGGTTCGTGACCGACGAGCCGCAAGATGTCGAGGGGGCCCTGCTCGGGCGCATGCTGTCCTCCGACGTCGAGCGTGCGCTTGCCGAGGTGCCGAGCGAATTCCGCCTGGCGGTGGTGCTCGCCGATCTCGAGGACTTCTCGTACAAGGAGATCGCCGAGATCATGGATTGCCCGGCCGGCACAGTCATGAGCCGCCTGTACCGGGGCCGCAAGATCCTGCAGCGCTTGCTGTACCAGTACGCCATCGATCAAGGCATCGTGCGCGAAAACACCGCGGCGGGGGCCTCCGATCCCGACCAGCCGGTCAGCCTGGACAGCTACCGCAAGCGCAAGGGAGAGGCCTCGCGTTCATGAACTGTTCCGAGGCAGGAACCTTCATCCATGCCTACGTGGATGGTGAGCTGGCCGGAACCGATCGAAGCACGTACGAGAAGCATCTGTCGGACTGCAGCGAGTGCCAGCGGTCATGCCGCCTGCAATCGCGCTTCAAGGCGGCGGTGCGCGGGCATCTGTCGCGGCGGCCGGTGCCGGCGCGCCTGGACGAGCGAATCCGACTGGCCCTGGATGCGGCACCGGCGATTCGGCGCCACTGGCCCTGGCACAGTTTCCCGCGCCTTGCCCCAGCGGCGGCCGCGGCTGGGCTGCTGTTGGTGATACTGCTGGGCGCACGGGGCCGAACGTCACGGGTGTTCGCGCAGGCACTACGGACGTACAACGCCGCCATGCCGATGGACGTATCGGGCTCGAATTGCGGCCTCATCGCCGACTGGTTCCGCGGGCGGGTCGATTTCTCGCTGCAACCGCCGTCGCTTGGCAAACTGGCCACCTGCCAGGGTGGCCGGCTGGTCAACGTACACGACCGGCTAGGTGCCTACCTGACCTACCAGGCCAGCACTGGGCATCGACTGGGCATGATGGTGTTCGACGCCGAGGACGAGCCGATGGGCGGTTCCAGCCGGCGCGAGATGTATGGCCGCGACGTCCATTTCGTCAACCAGCAGGGTGCCTCCGCGGCTGCCTTTCGCGATCGGGACGGGCTTTACTACATTTTTACCGGCGATCTGGACGAGGACTCGCTGTCCGGCTTCCTGAACGCGGTTTTCCAGCAGCGACAGTAGCGGCCTTGGGCGCGGTCACGACGCTGGTTGCCGAGCGGCATCCGTAGTAACTTCCCGGGCTCATCATGGCGACGCGCACGCTGATATGTGTCGATCAGGACGAAGCCGCCGTGGCAACCATCCGGGCGGCCGCGGAACCGCTGGGGTTCTTCGTCCAAAGCATTGCGAATGGGGAACAGGCCATCGAGGCGGGTCGCAAGAACCCGCCCCATCTGATCATCGTTTGCGTCGAGCCGCGCAAGGTCGGCTACGCGATCTGCAACAAGATCAAGCGCAGCAACGAACTCAAGGATGTTCCGCTGATCCTGACCTCGGCCGAGGAGACGCTGCAGACCTTCGAGCAACACAAGAAGCTCAAATCGCGCGCCAACGAGTACGTGCTCAAGCCGCTCGACAAGCATGAGCTTGCCGACAAGATCGGCCAGCTATGCCCGCTGACGGACCCGTCGAACACGTCCGAGGAAATCATCCTATCGACGGACTCCGAAGAAGAGATCTCGATCATCGATAGCGACATCGTCGAGGAACAAAGCAAGTCGGGGCCGATCGCGGCCAAAGCGGTCGCCCCCTCGACTGCCCCTCCCGCCACGCCATTCGGTGCCAACCCCGAGCTGGAATCGATCTTCGACAAGGAGACCGATGCGGCCTTCGCGGCGCTGCAGGCGCCCGAGTCCGACAAAGTCGACAGAGTCGGCAAGGTCGGCAGGGTCGGATCGGTGGCCGGAACAGCCGCGCCGGCGCCGCCGTCGCCGTGGAGCAGCACCGAGGACGGTGGCTGGAACACCGCGGAACCGACGCGCGCCTCCCCGTCGCCTCCGTTCGACCTACCCGCCGCGCCGGTGACGCCGCCGTCCGTCGTGGGGATCGAGCCAGAGCTGGCACCGTCGCAGACCAGCGAGAGCTACATCTTCCCCTTCGACGGTGGTGACGTGCCACCGTTGCCCGACGAGGTCAGCATCGAGCCGGCCTACAGCGATACCCCGCCGCCGCTGGCCGCTGCATCCCCCGCGCCGCCGCCTGTGCCGAGGCGACCGTCGTCGGAGCCTGGGGACGACGCGCGGGTCACACAGCTAGAGGCGCGTCTGCGCGACATGGAGGCCGACCGGCACAGGCTGGCAAGTGAGCTCGAGGAGGCCAAGACCCGGCTGGCGTCGCAGCCCCTATCGAAGGAGAAGGACCTGCTGTCCTTCCGCGAGATCATCAACCGCAAGGAGAAGGATCTCCTCGACGTACGGGACGCGCTCGACGCGCGAGAACGGCAGATCCTCGACCACAAGGATCGCATCCGCGAGCACGAGCGCGCGCGCCGGGATCTGGAGGAGAAGAGCCTCGGCATCGAGAAGACCCTGATGGGCGCCAACGAGCGCCTGGTGGCACTGCAGCAGGACAAGGACAAGTCCATCGAGCGTGAGAAGGGGTTGAAGGCGCGCCTCGACAGCGCGTTGACCGAGATCCAGAAGGCGCACGAGGAGGTCGATGCCCTCAAGAAGCGCGTCGGCGCCGTGGAGGAACGTGCGCGGGCCGATATCGACAAGCTGCAGGAAGGTTTCGAGGGCCGCCTCGCCGAGATCGAGGAGGGTCACCGCGCCGAGACTGCCCGTCTGACCGACGAGCGCACCGCGACGGCGGCAGCGCGCGAACGGGAGTACGAAGGCGAGTTGTCGCGAGTCACGAACTCGCTGACGTCGGAGCTCGAGTCCGACAGGAAACGCGCGGCCGACGAGTTGGCGGCGGCGAACGACCGGGCTTCAGGGGAGGCGGCACGGCTGCGGCGCGATCACGACAAGGCGCTGGCGTCGGCCAAGGAGGAGCAGGCTGTGCAACTGGCTGCCGAGCGACAGGCGCACCAGGCCGCCATCGACGCGAAGGAGCGTGACCACAAGAACGAGATCCTGGGCCTACGTCGCCGCCACGAGGAGGAGTTGGTCGCGGCGGAGGAGCGGCGCCAAAAAGAGCTGGTCGAGGCCGAAGCCGGCAAGGTGGCCGAGCTAGAAGCAGCGGAGGCGCGGCGTCGGAGCGAGATCAAGGCGCGCGAGAGCGAGCACCAGACACAGGTCGCCGAGATGGATCGCCGCGGCTTTGAAGAAAGGAGCGCGCTGTCTGAGCGGCACCGCGGAGAGATCGATCAGGCGCACCAGCGCGCCGCGCGCGCCGAGGGCGATCTGGCCGCGCGCACCGAGGAGCTGTCCGAGGCCTATCGCAAGATCGCCGGGCACGAAGCCGACCTGGATGCCGCGCGCGCCGACCTTCGCGATCGCGACGTGCGGCTGGCGCAGGCGCGCGACCGCATCGCTGAGCTTGAGGCCAAAGTGGCCGAATACGAGGATCAGGTTCTCAAGGCGTTCCAGAAGCTGCGCTCGGACGACAAAGTTATCGACAAGGCGAAGCGGGCGCTGGCGGTGGCTCTCACGTTGCTGGAGGAGCGCGGCGTGAGCCCGCAGCAGCCGGCCACTGGCGTGCCACAGAAACCGACGTCGGAAGAAAGCGCCACCTGATCGGACGTGCCGCAAGGTGGCCGTGCGGTGATCGAACATCCGGCCGCCGATGAATGAAGTGACCGGGAATCTGGTCGGTCTCAAGCCGAGCCAGATCAAGGCCCTTGAGCGTGTGTACCGCCGCCGTCTGGCGCCGGCAGAGGTGGTGTCGGTGGAGCTGGCCTCGTACCTGTGCGAGATCTCGCGCGAGCTCGAACGGCAGATCGGGCTCCTGGTCAGTCGACGCGGCGAGATCGAACATGTCTTCGTCGGGGACGCGTCGCGCATTCACATGCCCGAGTTCGGCCGTATCCGGGCTGGCCGCGGGCGGTTCCGCGGGCTGCGTCTGGTGCACACCCACCTGCGCAATGAGCCGCTGTCGCGCGACGACCTGGTGGACCTCGCGCTGCTGCGGCTTGATCTGGTCGCGGCGGTGGGCGTGTCGCGCGAGGGGCGCCCAGCAGATCTGCATGTGGCCCACCTGCTGCCGCCGCGCGAGGGTGGCAAGCCCTGGGCGGTGCTACCGCCGGTGCCGTTTCACCAGGCCGATGTCGACGCGGCCGAGCTGGTCGCTGGGCTGGAGCAAGAGTTCGAACGCATCAGCGCTGCGACGGTGGCGACCAGCGGCACTGGCCGGGCCGTGCTGGTGGTGATCGAGACCCGCGGGCGCCGTAGCGCCGAATCCGGCGCGCGCACCGGTCTGCAAAGCCGGGTCGATGAACTGCGCGAGCTGTGCCGCACCGCCGGCATCGTCGTGGCCGGCGTGGTCGAGCAGCGGCGCCCTGAGCCCGATCCGAAGTACCTGATCGGCCGCGGCAAGCTGGAGGACGTGCTGGTGCGCGCCATGCAGCTCGACGCGGGGGTGTTGATCTTCGATCCCGAACTGTCCCCGGGCCAGGCCCACGCGATTGCCGACTTCACCGATCTGAAGGTCATCGATCGCACGATGTTGATCCTCGACATCTTCGCCCAGCGGGCCAAGAGCCGCGACGGCAAGCTACAGGTTGAGCTTGCGCAACTGCGCTACCGGCTGCCACGCCTGCACGAGAAGAACACCATGATGAGCCGTCTGACTGGCGGCATTGGCGGCCGCGGCCCCGGCGAGACCAAGCTGGAGGAGAACCGCCGCCGAGCCCGTGAGCGTATCCACCGGCTGGAGCGCGAGATCGATCGCTTTGGCCAGCAACGGAAGGAACGCCGGGCGCAACGAACGGCGCGCGGGCTGCCCATCGTGGCGATCGTCGGCTACACCAACGCTGGAAAGTCGACGCTGCTCAACACGTTGACCCGCAGCGAGGTGCTGGCCGAGGACAAGCTGTTCGCGACGCTGGATCCAACCACGCGGCGGCTGCGCTTTCCCAGGGAGCGCGAGATCATTCTGGCCGACACCGTTGGTTTCATCCGTGAGTTGCCCAAGGATCTGGCCCAGGCATTCCGCGCGACGCTGGAGGAACTGGATGAGGCCGACCTGCTGGTGCACATTGCCGACGCCGCCGATCCCGACCAGGACCTGCACATCGAGGCCGTCGAGCGCATCTTGAACGACCTGCACCTGGCCGAGACGCCGCGGCTCCTGGTGCTCAACAAGATCGATCGACTGTCGGCCGAGGATCGCGCGCGTGTCCTGGATGCGCGTGGTGCCATCGCCATTTCGGCATGCGACGCCACTTCTACCCAGCCCTTGCTCGATGCCATCGAGGCGGCGCTGTGGCGGCAGGGTCGTCTGCCAGCGCAGGCGCCGGCGGCACACGCGCTAGCGCTAGCGGTTACGTCCGAGGCTGTCCTCGCGGACGAGGACGGTCAACTCCTGGCGGCCGACGACCGGGCGTGACGACGGAAAGACCGTGCGATCGGCGACGCGGTAATTGTCGGCACGGCGGGTCTGGTTGCCCGGGCGCAGCGTATCGAGCGCCGACTGCGGCAGGTTCGGGATCAGGCGGCCGCGCAACGAGGCACCGTCGTCGGGCGTGCTGAGGCTGACCACGATCGACGACGCCGTGTAGAAGGCCGCCATGTTGGCGATGTAGCCGCGCAGGCTCTCGGGCCGGGGCACATCGGGCCGCACCAGGGCGCCCGACGCGACCTCTACCTTGACGGCCTGACCGGCCAGCAGCTTCGGGATGGTGACCGGAATGGTCTCGACATATTCCTGTCCCGCGTACGGGCGCAGGGTCACGCGCAGGGGCAGGACGTCACCGGCCTTGACCTCGTCGCCGGGTAGCGACACCGCGAGGATCTCGGCGACGTCGCTGCGAAAGTCGATCTTCACGTCAACCTCGTAGCGATCGACCACCGCGGGCTGGAACGGGTTGTTGAGGATCTCGGCCAGCGCGCGCAGGCCTCGCGCTGTGAGCAGCACGCGTGGCGACAGGCCCTCGGGAGAGAACACTTGGTCGTTCAGGACCACCTGACCCATGCCGTGAACCACCAGGCGCGAGTCGAGCCGAATGGCCATCTCGGTCACGTCGGGCTCGGTGTCGGCAATGGCGCTGGTGACAACGGCCGAGACCAGCGACGGCGTCAGCCGCTTGTTACGGGCCACTTCGGCTCGGAACGTCCGCATCGGGGCCCCGGGAGCCGTCACCCGCACCTCGACCGGCATCATGACGGCCTGCTGAGACAGGTCGCCCATGATGCCGGACGGTCGGTCCTGCACCACAGTGCCGACCTCGATAAGCGGCGACGCCAACTTGAAGGACGTGGCCTGGCTGGGGATGAAGGTGTGGACCTCGCCGGTCACCATGGGAAAGCTGACCTCGCCGCTGCCGAACATGGGGTGGCCGAACGCCAGAATGGTGTTGCCGTTCACCCAGGTCACGGTGCCCATGCCGGAGGCGTTCATGTCGCCACGGATCAGCTGCACACCAATGGCCGAGCCAGGCTCGATCTTTGCGGCCAATTCGCCGGGCGCGCGCCTGCGCCCGCCACCGCCACCTGCGCGCATCGGCACGATACCAAACGGACGTAGATCCTCGGTGAGCAGACTCATCGCCCCGTCGGAGAGCCCCGACACCGACAACGGGATCGATACCGGCAGCAGCTCGCTGCCGACGCCGGTGCGGGGACTCATGGTGGCCACCGCGTCGTCATTGTGACGGCGCGGGCGCGTGCGCTCACCCAGCATCGATTCGATGGGCGTGACGCCAGCGAGCGGCGACTTCGAAAACGACCAGGCGTAGGCGATGGCGCCCATCAACTTGCCGTCAATGTACACCGGGCTGCCGCTCATGCCCTGGACGATGCCGGAGAACTCGACGCGCGGATCCTCGGCCTTCACCAGGATCACGTCCTGGTGGGGCACGAAGTTCTGCACCACCGACACCACCCGCACCTTGAACGGCTCGGGCTTGGTGCCGGAGAATACCGTCCAGGCCAGGCCGACAAGCCCAGGCTTGACGTCGGCGAGCGGAAAGATCGGCGGCAGTCCCGTGGGCTGTTCGGGCTCCGCCGAGCTCGCCGCCGGCGCCGCGCTTGGAGTCGTAGGCGCGATCGCCAGACCCCCGGCCAAGCAAAGCACCATCCCCATCACCTTCATCCGTCTTACCGGGGCGTTCATAGGGCTAAGATTAGCGCGAAATGTCCACGAAGCGATTCAAGGCTGCGGTGATCGGCGGCAGCGGCTACGGCGGCGCCGAGATGATCCGTCGGCTCCTGCTTCACCCCGAGGTTGAGCTCGTACGCGTGGCCAGCGTCGATTTCGTGGGCCAGCCGCTGGGAGCGGCGCACCCGCCCCTGACCGGGCGCACGGCACTCAGGTTCGAGAACCTGCCGCCGGCCGAGGCTGCCGCCGGATGCGACGTGGCGCTGCTGGGGCTACCACACAAGGTCAGCGCCGGCTTCGCGCCAGCGTTGCTGGCCACGGGCGCGAAGATCGTCGACATGTCGGGCGACTTTCGCCTGACCAGTGCCGCCGCCTATGAACGCTACTATGGTGCCCCGCACCCGCACCCCGAGTTGCTCGGCAGCTTCGTCTACGGGTTGCCCGAGCTCAACCGCGAGGCCATAAGGCAGGCGCGCGCCGTGGCGTCGCCGGGCTGTTTCGCGACCACCATCGAGCTTGCGCTGTTGCCGCTTTCGCGGGCCGGCCTTCTGCGTGGACCGGTGCCCGTCCTCGGCATCACCGGCTCGTCGGGCAGCGGCGTCGTGCCCAGTACCGGCACCCACCACCCGGTGCGCGCCGTGAACCTGAAGAGCTACAAGCCGCTCGATCACCAGCACACGCCCGAGATCATAGAAACGCTGGCGCGGGCGGCGGGCGCGGGCGCGCCGCCGTGGCAACTGCGCTTCGTGCCGGTGTCGGCGCCGCTCCCGCGGGGCATCCTGGCCACCTGCTTCGTCGAGGTGCCCGCCGACGTGACGCGTGCGGCAGCGGCCGATCTCTACCGGCGCGCCTACGACAGCGAGCCCTTCGTCCGCTTCGTCGAGGATCGCTTGCCCGAGGTTGCCGCGGTCGCAGGCTCGAACTACGCCGAGATCGGCTTTTCGCTGGGCGAGCCGGACGCCGCAAGCGGCACGCGCACCCTGGTGGTGCAGTCGGCGACCGACAACCTCATCAAAGGTGGCGCCGGACAGGCGATCCAGAACATGAACCTCATGCTAGGACTGCCGGAGACCCTGTCGCTGGAGGATCCGGGACCCTGGCCATGACCGTCGCTTCGTCAGACAAGCCGGCGCCCCACCCCGATGCGGTGGTGGTGAAGCTGGGCGGCGACGTGCTTGAAGGTACGCGGCTGGCGAACGTCGCCGCTGCGTTGCTCGCTGCGATCAACCTGCGGCCGCGCCGCTTCGTGATCGTTCACGGCGGGGGCGCACAGGTGACCGCCCTATCGACCAAGCTGGGGCTGCCCACCACCCAGATAGCCGGACGACGCGTGACCGACGAGCCAACGCTCGACGTGCTGAAGATGGTGATCGCCGGACGCCTCAACGTGGACCTCGCCGCGGCACTGCGCGGTGTGGGCGTCGACGCCATCGGCCTGCACGCCGGCAGCGGCGTGATCGCGGCCCGGCGGCGCGCCCCGGCGCCCTTGCCAAGCGCGGGTCCCGATCCAGTCGACCTTGGCCTGGTCGGTGACGTGACCGGCTTCGATATGCCGCTCATCGAAACCCTGTGGGCCGCGGGCCGTGTCCCGGTGCTGTCGTGCATGGGCCTGTCGCCCGAAGGCCAGGTCCTGAACATCAACGCTGATATGACCGCAAGCCAGCTTGCGACCCTGCTGGTGGCGGAAGCACTGGTCGCGGTCACAGCGGTCGGCGGCGTACGCCGGGACAAGGACGATCCGGCGACCCTTATCCCGCGGCTGACCATCAACGAGGCCCGCGCCGCGATTGCGGCGGGCGTCGTTCAGGGCGGGATGATCGCGAAATTGGAGGAAGCCTTTGCACCGCTCGCAGCCGGCGTGGGCAGCGTGCAAATCGTCGCGCCGCACGAGATCGCGCTTTGCCTCGCCACACCAGGTGCCGCCGGTACGACTCTGGTCCGCGACGCGTGATCGCTGCCTGCCGTGATCGGTGCGTGGATCGACGCCAGCCGGTCGGGTGCCCTACCCGCGTGCTTCATCTATGATGGCGCAGGCAAGAACTCGAAGCAGTCACAGCTCGGCCACCCGATGGGACGGATCAAGACACATTTCCAGAGCAAGTTCCTCGCCGGCGCCCTGGCGGCCATCCCGCTTGCGGTGACGGCGTTCATCTTCTGGTACGTCGACGCGCAGGTGCGCTCGATCTTCGAGGTCCGCACCCCCTTTGTCGGCGTCGCGCTGGGTCTGGTCGGCATCTATGTGCTGGGCGTGTTCGTGACCAGCCTGCTCGGGCGCTATCTGCTGCGTTTCGTCGACTGGCTGCTGGGGCGACTGCCCGGATTTCGCGATCTCTACCAGACCTGGAAGCAGGTCGCGGTCGCACCGGACATGGACGTGGGCATGTTCGCGCAAGTCATGCTGATCCCTGATGAGTCAGGGCGTGCTCGCATGCTGGGCTTCTCGACCGGTCGTCCGATCGAAGGCAGCGATGATTCGGTTTGCGTGTTCGTACCGGGCTCGCCCAACCCGCTGACCGGGCGCCTGTACTTCGTGCGGCTCGACGCGTGCCTGATCCTGCCGGTGGGAGCCAAGGAGGCCTTGAAATTCATCGTATCGGCAGGAAACTACATTCCGCCCGCCATCGGCGCGGCGCTGGCTGGCAAGGGATGAACGCACTTCAAGCAGGGGCTGCGCGTTTGGCACTGACGGCAGTTGTCGCGACGGCGACGATCCAGGTGGTTCCGGCAGAAGCGGCAATCAGCACGGTTGCTGCCCAACCGACCACGCCGGCCAGGTCGTCGAAGGCGGCGAAAGCCGCTCGGTACCGCGCCGCCAGCATCATCAGCAACGGCGATCTTCGCAAGATACTAACCGGGCACCGCGGCCGCGTCGTGGTCCTGCACGTCTGGGCGAGTTGGTGCGCGCCGTGCTTGGAGGAGCTGCCGCTCATAGGCCAGGTAGCGCGGGCGCTGCGTGGCAAGGGCATCGCGTTGGTGTCCGTGGCGCTCGACGATCCCACGTCGGCGGCCGCCCGGCGGGTCGGGCAGCTGTTAAGCGAGCGGGCCGGCTCGGCGCTCGACAACCAGATCGTCAAGATCGACGATCCCGACACTTTCATAGCCAGCATCGATCCCAAGTGGGAGGGCTCGATCCCGGCGGTGTTCTTGTACGATCGACAGGGCACCTTGCGCCGCAGCCTCACTGGCGACATCACGCGCGAGGAGATCGAAAAGTACGCGCACGAACTACTGACACCCAAAAACTAGCTGTCGTCTACAATCGCCCCATGCCCACCCGTCCTGGCGATTCGCCTGGCCATTCGCCTGGCGATTCGATCGATCGGCCGTCCCTGACGTCGGCGGCCGCAATGCCCGATGGCCCGGCGTTTCTGCCGCAGGCCCGCAAACCGGTGAAGTACAAGAAGCCCGGCGGTGGGCTAGTCACGCTCCTTGTCGTTGGCTTCGCCGTGCTGGGTTCGCTGGGCGTGGCGGTCATCGTGCTCAAGAAGATGGACGTCTTCGGGCAGGCAGCGGGTCTGGCCAGCAAGGTCGCCGCACCCGCCCCGGCCAAGCCTGTCACCTACCGTGCGCTCGAGATGGACGACGCCGTCCTGATCACGGTCGAGGTCAAACCCAAGGGCGTGTCCGCGCAGCTCATGCTCGACGGCGTCCCGATGCCCTCCAACCCGGCACGCATCCCGCGCGGCGGCGCCCACAAGGTCACCGCCATGGCGGAGGGCTACGCGCCCATGGTCGAGGAATTCCAGTCCGACGCCGCCAAGACGGTGCGCGTGACACTGAAGAAGACCCGCTAGCTTGCCAAGCGTCGAGCCGGACACCGTGAATGATGATCCGGTGAGGGCGGTACGGCCGCTCGGGTTTCCGTGGGCGACGTCCGATCCGTTCCTGTTCTGTGTCCATCACGACGATCGCTATCCGGCGGGTAATGAACGCATGGGGCCGGCGGCATCGCTCGCGGGCCGCGACCTGGGCCAGGATTTCGAAGGCAAGGACGGGTGGCGCATGTACCACGGAGCCGTCGTGCCCGGTTTTCCCCAGCATCCGCATCGCGGCTTCGAGACGGTGACCATCGTGCGCCGCGGGCTCATCGATCATTCGGACTCGCTCGGAGCCACCGCTCGCTTCGGCGGTGGCGATGTCCAGTGGCTCACGGCCGGCAAGGGCATCGTCCACTCGGAAATGTTCCCCCTACTGGACCGCCAGGGCGACAACCCGCTTGAGCTGTTCCAGATCTGGCTCAACCTGCCCAGCGCCGACAAGCTGGTTGAGCCGCACTTCTCGATGCTCTGGAGCCGCGACACGCCCGCGCACGTCGCCACCGACGCCGCGGGCAAGCGCACAGTGGTCACCATCGTGGCCGGCAAGCTTGCTGGCGTTCCGGCGCCGCCATCGCCGCCGCCAAGATCGTGGGCAGCCCGCCCTGACACCGACGTCGCAATCTGGATGATCAAGATGGACCCTGGTGCCCAATGGACCCTGCCCGCGGGGGCTCGCGGCGGCAACCGCACGCTGTATTTCTTTCGCGGCGGCGCCCTGCGCATCGGCGAACGAGCCATCCCGCCCAACCATGGTGTCGAGTTGCGCGCCGACGCCGATCTGGCGCTGGACAACGGCGGCGATGAGACCGAGCTACTCTTGCTGCAGGGGCGGCCGATCGGCGAGCCGGTGGCGCAGCACGGTCCGTTCGTGATGAACTCGCGCGCCGAAATTCAGCAAGCATTCGTCGATTACCAGCGCACGCAGTTCGGTGGCTGGCCCTGGCCCAGCGACGATCCGGTCCACCCCCGCAGCGAAGGCCGCTTCGCCATTCACGCTGATGGCCGCGTCGAGCGCGGCGGTTGAGCGCGCAGGCGACTCAGCCGGCTCGCTCCGCCGCGAGCGAGTGACCGGTCACGACGCCCGAGAAGCTGGTCCCGTCGATGGTCACGTAGAGCTGGCCCTCGGTGTGAACCAGTTGCCACCCGGACGTCCGTTCCGTCGCGGCCGCCAGCACGTCAAGGAATGCCGGTTCGAACGCCCAGACCGTGATCGCCTCGACCTTGTGGATGGTCGCGCCGCGCGCGGATTTCTTTAGCAGCTCGGGATCATTGTGGGTGAACACGATCACCCGAGGCGCGGCTTTGCTGGCCTTGTGCAGCCGCTCGGCCGACGGTGTGCCAACTTCGATCCACGCCCGCAGGTTGCCCTGCAGATCGCGTATGGTCAGTGCCGGCTCGTCGGGGCTGGACAGGCCGCCCTTCGAGAACGCGATGCCATCGTCGTGGCACAGGCAAAACGCCAGGACACGCGTCAGCAGGTAGCGCATGTTCTCGGATGGGTGCCGGGCGACACGCAAGTCGAGCTGCTGGTAGACGCCACGATCGACGTCGGACAGCTCGATCTTGAAATGGAAAACGGTCGCGCTTGGCGCCACGCTGGTCACGTCACTTGTAGTTCAGCACAACCACCTCGGCGGCGGGGCGAGCGCGCAAGCCGGTAAGCGCGATGCTGTTGCCGGTCTCGCGCCGCACGTTCGGGCGACCTTCGAGGAAGGCATCGACCGGCGCCAGTTCCTTGATGGTCAACACATCGGTCTTGTAGTGCATCGGGATCACGATGAGCCTCGGGCGAATCTGATCGATAACCCGCGTCGCCTGGCGCGCGTCGATGGTGTAGAAGCCGCCGACCGGAATCAGCACCACGTCGACCGAACCCAGCGCCGACAGCTGCTGGTCGCTCAACAAGTGGCCGAGATCGCCCAGGTGCGCGATGCGCACGCCGCCGACCTCGAACACGAACATCGCATTCAGGCCGCGCTCGGCGCCCTTCTTCTCGTCGTGGTACACGCCCACCGAGCGCACGGCGATGTCCTTGATCTTCTCGTCGATCTTGAGCCAACCCTTGCGATCTGCGGTCAGGCCGCGCAGCAGCTTGGGCTTGTTGGCGAGCAGCGCCACGTTGTTGTGGTCAGCGTGTTCGTGGCTGATGGTGACGGCGTCAGCCCGCAACGCCTCGGGCAACGGATAGCCGAGGCCGGACGGGATCGGATCCATCACGATGCGTGTGCCGATGGCGCTTTCCAGCAGGAAGCACGATTGCCCGAACCAGGTCAGCCGACCCACTGGCGGCGCGGCGTGCACCGAAACCACGGCAGTTGCCACGGCAGACACGAACAGGAAGGCAGCGCCAAACAGCGGAAGAGTGCGACGACGAATCATGGGACGAACGCTAGCAGATCGACGCGCCAGGCCCCAGGGGCCAACTTACGAGGGCCGCGTAGGCGCGAGCGTGGTCCACACCACGCCGGCCACGGTGATCACGCTTCCGGCGAGCGACGCGGCGGTGATGTGCTCGCCGAAAATCAGCACGCCGCACACCATCGCGATCACGACCGTGAGCTGGTGGATGATGCCCATGTTCGCGGCGGTGACGTGCTCTAGCGCATCGGTCATCAACATCTGCGCCACGATGCTGGTCGCGGCCACAATCAGCAGCAACGCCCATTCGGTGCCGGTCGGAGCCACCCAGTGGCCGAACGGACCGACCACGCCTGGCAAGGTCGCCACGATGCCCAGGGTCGTGAACGAGCCGAACACAGTCCACGAGTTCTCCGCGCTCAGGCCGTCAGCCGCGCGCCGCCGAACTGCCCGGATGGAGGTCACCGCCAGGCCCGAGCACACCGCCGAGAATACGCCAACGCCCTCCCAGAAGCCGGCGTGCAGCCCGGCCACGCGGCCGCCGACGACCAGCACCACGCCGCAAAGGGTTACCGCCAGCGCGATCACTGCCTGCGGTCGCGGCCGCTCGTGCAAGAGCCACCACGACAGAAGCAGCGACCACACCGGTGCCGTGTAGTTCAGCAGCGTCGCGATGCCGACGCCGGCGTGTTCAATGCACGAAAAATACGAGAACACCGCCACGCCGCCGAACAGCCCACGCGCCAAGAGCCAACCCCAGCGCCGCGGTTTGATGACGGCGCGGCCGATCAACACGGCCACCAGCACCACCACCAGGCCGCTGGCGAAACGCAAGAGCGCGATCTGCGGGCCCGAGATGCGCACCGACACCACACGCGCCGCCAGCGCCATCACCGCGAACAGAGTCGCCGACACCAGCAGCGTCAGACTCGCGCGGCGGGCATCGTGCGCGTGAGCCGGGACTGCTTGCGGGACGACCAAGGGAGCGGGCTCGCTCTACCGCAGGCGTCCGACGTCGGCAAGGGTAGAGCAAGCAAGAGCCAGGCTATGCTTGGCCGCAGCCATGACCGAGAGCGACCCTTCGACCGCCGTGCACCTGCGCGACGCCGAGCAGATACCAACGGTCAAGCCGCTGACCGAGATCCTGGACCGACTGCCAACCGAGCCCGGCGTGTACCTGATGAAGGACGCTCGCGGCCAGTACATCTACATCGGCAAGGCCGCCAGCCTGCGCACGCGTGTGCGCCAGTACTTCCAGCCCAACACGGGCGACATCCGTGACTTCGTGCCACTGCTCGAGGGCCTGGTGGCCGACATCGAGACCGTGGTCACCCGCAGCGAGAAGGAAGCGCTGCTGCTCGAAAACACGCTTATCAAGCAGCACCAGCCGCGCTTCAACATCAAATTACGCGACGACAAGAACTACCTGGTGCTGCGGCTCGACCCCAAGAGCGAGTGGCCGCGTCTGGAGGTGGTGCGCAAGATCCGCGAGGACGGCGCGCACTACTTCGGCCCGTACCACTCGGCCAGCGGCTGCCGAGAAGCGCTGCGCGTGGTCAACCGGCACTTCCAGCTACGCACGTGCACCGATCACGTGCTGCACAACCGCCGGCGACCATGCTTGCAGTATCAAATCCGCCGCTGTCCTGGACCGTGCGTGCTGCCGGTGCCGGCCGAGGAATACGCGGATTCGGTGCGCGACGTGCGGCTGTTCCTCGAAGCCAAGAACGACGAATTGCTGAACCGCCTGCGCGCTCGCATGAAGGATGCGGCGGCGAGCACCGACTTCGAGCGCGCGGCGATGGTGCGCGATCAGATCGGGGCGCTGGAGCAAGCGCTTGAGTCGCAGCGGATGGTGCAGCGGGATTTCGTCGATCAGGACGTGTTCGGGTTGCGTCGCGAGGGCGCCGCGCTGGAGATCGTCGTGATGTCGATCCGCGACGGCAAGATGATCGGTAGCCGCGGATTTTCGTTCACCGGCCAGGAATTTCCGGATGCCGAGATCCTGTCGTCGTTCCTGGGCCTCTACTACGACCTGTCGCCCGCGCCGCCTGACGAGGTGCTGTTGCCGTTCGCAATCGCGGACGCGGCGGTCAAGGCCGAGTGGCTGGGCGAGCTCCGCGGCAAGCAGGTCGAGGTGCTGGTGCCCCAGCGAGGTAGCAGGTGTGACCTTGTCGAGCTTGCGCGCAAGAACGCTGCCGCCAGCTTCGCCAGCCGCCGCAACACCCGCGAAGACACCGAAGAAATGCTGGCGAAGCTGCAGCGCCGCCTGAAACTGCCGCGGCCGCCGCGGGTCATCGAGTGTTACGACGTCTCACATGTGCAGGGCAGCGACACCGTCGCGTCGATGGTGGTGTTCGTCGATGGCAAGGCCGACAAGACCCGCTACCGCACCTTCAAGGTGAAGCGCGGCGACCAGCACAGCGGCGGCGGGTCCGGCCGGCACAACGACGACTTCGCGTCGATGTACGAGGTGCTGTCGCGGCGCTTCCGGCGCGCCACAGAGGCCGCCTCGGCGGGCGACGACAACAGTACATGGAAGCTGCCCGATCTCATCGTCGTGGACGGCGGCAAAGGGCAACTTGGCATGGCGCTGGCGGCCGCGCGGGATCAGGGTGTCGATGCGCGCCCGACGGTGGGGCTGCCGATTGTCGCACTGGCGAAAGAGCGCGACGATCCGGCAGAAACGCCTGCTTCTCAGCCCGACGCCGACCCCGACGCCGACCCCGACCCCGGCGACATCCCGTGGGACCGCGCTGGGCCGCGCCAGGGCCAGGGGGTCCGAACGCGGGGTGCGCCCGATCGCGTCTTCCTGCCACACGTAAAGGACGCCATCGCCATCCGCCCCAACAGCGCCGAAATGTTCGTGCTGCAGCGGCTGCGCGACGAGGCTCACCGTTTCGCGGTTGCCTTCCATCGCCAGCAGCGCAAGAAGCGCACCCTGCACTCCGAACTGTCGCGGATCGACGGCATCGGCGACGGCCGACAAAAATTGCTACTGCGCCACTTCGGCAGCCTGAAGAAGATCCGGGAAGCGTCCGTGGAGGATCTGGCCGCCGTCGCAGGCATGACTCGCAAGGCCGCCGACGCCGTGGTCGCCTACTTCGCGTCCCGACCCGAGGCCCAGCCACGGTCATGAGGGCGACCAAGAGCATCCCCCATGGGTATGTTAGCATGCTCATATGAGTCATCGTCTGCAGGTGCTGATCCCGACATCCCTGGAAGCCAGGGTGCGCAAGGCCGCTCAGCGATCGCGTGTCTCGAAGGGTGAGTGGGTGCGCCGCGCGCTGGAAAGTGCCCTGAGTGGTCCCCTGGCACCCGCCGATCCTGTGGCCAAGCTCGCCCAGATCGGGGCGCCCACCGCCGACATCGCTCAGATGCTGGCGGAAATCGAGGCTGGGCGTTCGTGAAGGTATTCGTCGACTCGAACATTCCAATGTATGTCGCCGGACGGGAGCATGCGTTTCGTGACCCGTGCCGGCGTTTTCTTGATCGGGTGCGCGCGGGCGAGGTCGACGCGTGCACGAGCACCGAGGTCCTTCAGGAAATCCTGTATCGCTACTCGGCGCTTGGCCGCATGGATCTCGCGGGGCAGGTCTACGACCTGTTCGTGCAAATCTGTCCGGTCGTGCTGCCGGTGACCCTCGCGGACACCGACAAAGCGAAAGAGCTCTTACTCGCCATCTCGGGGCTGTCGGCTCGCGACGCGGTCCACGCCGGGCTGATGCGCAACCATGACATCGACACCATCGCCACATTCGACGCCGGCTTCGATCGAGTCCCCGGTATCACGCGGCTGAAGTTGGACTGAAGTGCCAGGCCGAACTGCTCGACATCAGTGACACAGCCCGAGGCCAGCGGAGGGAAAGCCCTGCGCGACGCGGCATGTCAGCGGCAAATTCTCTCGCCCCTGAGACTGTCGGCTGCGGTATAAGCGGCGCTCGTTTTCAGGTCGCCCCACGGAGGACTTCGCCCATGTCTATGTCAATCAAGGGACGGTTTGCGCAGGGATTCGGTTTGCTCGCGCTTGGCACGCTGGTATCGCTCGGCGCGGCCGGCTGCGACGGTGGCAGCAGCGACTCGGTCGATCGCTTCGTCGGCACCTGGATGTATTCCGCCGGGACCGAGACAACCAAGTGTGCCGACGTGGTCGAGACCGACCAGCTTTCGGGCAACCTGACCCTCAACAAGGGCATCGAATCGGCGCTGGTGGTGGTCTTCGAGCGGTGCAGCGTGAAGCTCGATGTCAAGGGCAGCACCGCGTCCCTGAAGCCCGGTCCGGCGTGCACGTTCGTCGAGCAGGGCGTGAACGTTTCCATCAACTTCCAGCAGTACAGCTTCACCGTCAACGGGCTCCTGGCCGATGAATCGAGCTCGGCATCGCTGTCGGCGACCGGCCCCAAGGGCGCCGTCAACTGTACGATCACGTCGCTGGGCAAGCTGACGAAGGTCTCGAAGTAGGTTCGAAGAAAACGCCCCTCACTGCGCGTCCAACCCCGAGGGTCGCACGCTGCGTCCCTCGGCCTCTCACGAAGGATCCATCCTTGAAACTCCGCCTCGTGTACGTGATCGCCTGCTTGTGTGCGGCTGCAGTCCCCCTCGCCCACGCCGCCGACAAGGCGCCCGCCGCGCCCGCGGCCCCGCCGCCCGCTCCCACCGAGCCCAAGCCGTACACAGAGACCATCCCGGGCACCAAGATCACCTTCGACATGGTCTACCTGCCGGGTGGCAAGTTCCTGATGGGCAGCCCGGCCAAGGACAAGGCGCGCGGCAAGGACGAAGGCCCGCAGCACGAGGTCTCGGTCAAGCCGTTCTGGATGAGCAAGAACGAGGTGTCGTGGGACGAGTACGCGGTGTACACCGCCGAGGGCACCAAGAAGCTGCTAGCCGGAGACGACATCGAAGGTGGCGGGCCCGACGCCATCAGCTACCCGACGCCGCCTTACGCCGACGAGACCTTCGGCTACGGCAAGAACAAGCAGCCGGCCATCGCCGTCACCTGGCACGCCGCCATCTCGTACACGCGCTGGCTCGCTCACAAGACCAAGACGCTGTACCGCATACCCTCCGAGGCCGAGTGGGAGTATGCGTGCCGCGCCGGTACCGACACGGCCTACTCGTTCGGCGACAACCCCAAGACCCTGGGTGACTTCGCCTGGTTCGCCGGCAATTCTGGCAAGAAGCCACACGCCATCGGTGGCAAAAAGCCGAATCCGTTCGGACTTAACGATATGCACGGCAACGTCGCCGAGTGGACCATCGATCAGTACGACGCCGGCGCCTACGCCAAGGCCAAGGCCGACGAGTTGCCGGTGGTGCTGCCGGGCAACCGCCGCTTCCCCCACGTGGCGCGTGGCGGCGGGTGGAATGACAAGCCAGCGTTGCTTCGGTGTGCGGCTCGTCGCTTGTCAGAGAAGTGGTGGAGCAAGCAAGATCCCCAAAATCCGCAAAGCATCTGGTGGCACACCGAAGCGACCAACGTCGGCTTTCGGCTGCTCCGCCCGGTGGACGAATACCCGGCCTTGAAAGGCCTCAAGTCACAGATGAAACCCGAGAGCCCGTACTGACCGAAGGGGGAACACACCATGACCGACACGAACAAACAGGATCAGAATCGCCGCGACGTAATGAAGGTGGGCGCTGCCACAGTGGCAAGCGCAGCGTTCCTCCGCTTCGGGCGCATGCGCGAGGCCGGTGCCGCGGGCAGCGACGAGCTCCGCGTCGGCCTCATAGGCTGCGGCGGACGTGGTACCGGCGCCGCCGAACAGGCGTTGCGCGCCGCCGCGGGCGTCAAGCTGGTCGCCATGGGCGACGTGTTCAAGGACAGACTCGACCTCTCGCTCAAGACCCTGCAGGGCAAGGAGGGCCTGGCCGACAAGATAAGCGTGCCCCCTGAGCGACAGTTCATCGGCTTCGACGCCTACCAGAAGGTGATCGCCCAGGACGTCAACTACGTCGTCATCGCGACCCCGCCGGGCTTCAAGGCGGCTCAGATCAAGGCCGCGATCGACGCCAACAAGCACGTCTTCACCGAGAAGCCCATGGCAGTCGATGGCCCGACCATCCGCATGTGCTTCGAGACGTACGAAGCCGCCAAGAAGAAGAACCTGGGGCTGGGCGTGGGCCTGCAGCGCCACCACGACAAGGCTTACCTTGAATCGCTGAAGCGCATTCAGGGTGGCGCGATGGGCGACATCACGTCGGGCCGAGTGTTCTGGAATCAGGCCTCTCTGTGGTTGAAGCCGCGCAAGCCGGAATGGTCGGACATGGAATGGCAGATGCGCAACTGGCTGTACTTCACCTGGCTGTCGGGTGACCACATCGTCGAGCAGCACATCCACAACCAGGACGTCGCGACCTGGTTCATCGGCAAGCCACCGACGTCCGCAGTCGGCATGGGTGGGCGTCAGGTGCGCACCGACCCGGCCTACGGTCACGTCTTCGACCACTTCGCAATCGACTACGAGTACCCCACCGGCGCCCACGTGATGTCGATGGCCCGCCAGATCCCCGGATGCGCCAACGAGGTCGGCGAGCACCTGCAGGGCACCAAGGGGCGCTGGGACAGCACGGACCCGGGTGGCGGCAAGGGCCACTCGATCACGCCGGCCGGCAAGGGCGGCAAGGTCTGGACCTTCGAGGGCAAGTCGGTCAATGCGTACCAGCAGGAGCACAACGATCTCATCGAGAGCATCCGCAAGGGCAAGCCGAACAACGAGCTCAAGTACGCGACTGAGAGCAACCTGGTCGCGATCATGGGCCGCATGTCGGCGTACACGGGCAAGAAGGTGACCTGGGAGCAGGCGCTCAATTCCAAGGAGAGCCTGCTGCCCGCCAAGTTCGAGTTGGGCAAGCTGGCGACTCCCCCCGTGGCGGTGCCGGGCGCGACCGACATCATCTAGCCGCCGCTTGTTTTCTGAATACAGCCGTTTCGACGGGCTCGGCCTGGCCGAGCTCGTTGCTAGGTGCGAGGTGTCTCCGCGCGAGCTGACCGAAGAGGCCATCGCGCGCATCGGTCGGGTCAACCGCGACCTCAATGCGGTGGTGACACCTCTGTTCGAGGACGCCCGCCGTGTCGCCGACGGCGCGGGCGCGAACAGCTTGCCCGACGGACCGTTCCGCGGGGTGCCGTTCCTGGTCAAGGATCTCACCGCCACGATGAAGGGTGTCCGACAAACCGAGGGCAGCCGCTTCTTCGCCGACCATGTGGCAGACCACGACAGCACCCTGGTCGCACGCTACCGGCGTGCAGGCGTCGTGATTGTCGGCAAGACCAACACCCCCGAGTTCGGTTTGGCGCCGTTCACCGAGCCCGTGCTACACGGACCAACGCACACACCTTGGAAGCTGGGTCACACGTCGGGCGGGTCGAGCGGCGGCAGCGCGGCGGCCGTGGCGGCCGGCATCGTGCCGATGGCTCATGGCGGCGACGGCGGCGGATCGCTGCGCATCCCGGCGTCGTGTTGCGGGATCTTCGCCCTCATGCCCAGCCGCGGGCGCATGCCACACGGGCCCGATCACAGCGAGGCGTGGTTCGGTTTCGCCACCGAGCACGTGTTGTCGCGCAGCGTGCGTGATAGCGCTGCCATGCTCGATGCGACCCACGGCCCGGATGCCGGCGCCGTGTATCTGGCGCCGCCCCCGGTGCGGCCCTTCCTCGATGAGGTGGCGCTGCCACCGGGCAAGCTGCGGGTGGGGTTGACCCGGACCCCGTACCTGCCGGGTGTGGTGCACGCCGATTGTACGACGGCCGTCGAGGATGCTGCGCGGCTACTCGAATCGCTCGGTCACAACGTCGAGGAGGTCGATCTGGCGATCGACCCGCAACAGTTCGCGAGCGACCTTTTCACGCACATCTGTGTCGCGGTTGCGATGGGTGTCGCGCAGGGCGAAGCGCTGCTGGGCAAGCGAGCCACCGCGGCCGAGTTCGAGGCGGCCACGTGGCTGTGCAACCTGCTGGGTCGCCAGCATCCCGCATCGGCCGTGGCCCTGGCGAAAGAACGCTTGCAGGCGCTGTCCCGCCGCATCGCCGGATTCTTCGACAGCCACGACGTGCTGTTGTCACCGACCCTAGCGCGACCGCCGGTCAAGCACGGCGAACTCGTGCCCCACGGCGCCGAGGCCGCCATGCAGTCGTTCATCGCGCACATGAATCTGAGCATGGCGCTGCGGTTGCCGGGCGTGGTCGACAGGACCCTGGAGCGCGTGTTCGAGTTCATGCCGTTCACTCCGCTCGCCAACGTGACCGGGCGACCATCCATGAGCGTGCCGTTGTTCTGGAACGGTGATGGCCTGCCGGTCGGCGTGATGGTCACCGGCGGCGTGGGCGACGAGGCCACCCTCTTTCGCCTGGCCGGCCAGCTTGAGCAAGCTCGGCCGTGGGCGGGGCGCAAGCCTCCCGTCCATTCGGACCGTGCCTAGTCCACGGCGTGCTCACTCAACGTCGGGGCCGTCCGCGATGTAGGCATGGCGAACACTGTGCTCGGAATGCAACACCTTGTGTCACCTGTCACCCGGACCCGGTTTTCCCACGGCGAGTCCCCGCCACTCAAGCGTAGCTTGGTTACAATGGGGCCTCCCGTGCGGTTGTTTTACCTGCTTCTGCCGCTCGCCCTGGCCATCGTTGCGGGGTGCAAGCACGCCGAGTCCGGACCGCTGTCGTCGGCCGGCAGAGCGGCCAAGGGATCCACGGAACTGGTGGTTGCGCGTGGCGACTTCGAGAAACGCCTGTTGCTGACCGGGGAGGTCGACGTGGTGTCGGCGCTGGAGATCAAGGTGCCGCGGCTGCCCGCGCCCAAGGTGGCGGTGCGGTGGCTGGAGGAGGACGGTGCCGTGGTCAAGGCGGGGCAGAAGGTGGCCGAGCTGGACGGCACTTCGCTTGCCAATCAGGTGCGCGACAAGTCAATCCTGGTGGCGCAGGCCGAGGCGGATGGGCAACGGCAGCGGTGGGAGCTGGCGCTGCAGGAATCCGACAAGGCGCTGGATGTCGAACGCAAGCGCGCGGTGCTCAAGCGCGCCGAGCTTGATGCCGACATACCGCCCAACATCCTGCCCAAGCGCGATTTCCTCGAGAAGCAACTGGCGCTGCGCCGCGCGCGCACCGATCTCGACCGGGCCGACGATGCGCTGTCGGCGTTCCGGCGCACCATGCAGATGGAGATCGATCTCAAGCGGTTGTCGCTGGAAAAAATACAACGCGAGGTGCGCTGGGTGGAAAAGCAGATCGAAACCCTGACCATCCGCGCCCCTGCCGACGGAGTCCTCCTCATCGGCGATCACCCGGAGGGGCGCAAGTTCCAGATCGGCGATGACGTGCTGATGGGTACGTCGATCGCGCGCATGCCAACCCAAGCGCTCAAGCGGGTGCGCGCCTACCTCAGCGATGTGGATGACGGACGCGTCGAAGTCGGGATGGCCGCGGTGGTGATGCTAGATGCCTACCCGGAGCAGCGCTTTCCTGGGCGGGTGCGCGAAGTCAGCCCGGTGGCCAGCGAGGTGTCGGAGCGATCACAACGGCGCATCTTCAAGGTGGCGGTCGAGCTGGACGACTCCGAGGCCAATGTGCTGCGTCCGGGGCTGTCGGCGCGGGTCGAGGTCGCGGCTGCCAGCCTGCGCGGCAAGCTGCTGGTGCCCCGGCCGGCGATCGACTTTGCGACGCTGCCGTACCGGACGCACCTTGGCGACGGCAACGCCGTCGAGGTGACCCTGGGCGGCTGCAACGCCGAGGTGTGTGTGGCGGTGGCGGGACCTCTGCAAGAGGGCACGCGCTTGCGGCGAGCGTCGCCATGACCGGGTCTGCTTCGATCCGGCTGGCACCGGCCCTGTGGCTGTCGGGTCTGTCCGCTTGCTCGGCGTTCGCGTCGCCCGGCAGCGTCGAGGACTGGGCGGTGGTGCAGCGGGGTGATCTGCAGGTGGAGGTCGACGTGACCGGCACGCTACGCGCGGTGCGGTCAAGCCCGGTGGGCAACCCCGACGTGCCGGGCGGATGGGATTTCAAGATCGTGCGCATCCTGCCCGAGGGAACCGAGGTCAAGAAGGGTACGCCGGTGATCATCTTCGACAGCTCGGAGATGGACGTGTGGCTGGAAGAACGATCGAGCGAGCGCGATCGAGCCGACAAAGACTGGCGCAGGCAGCAACACGGCCAAGAGATGGCGATCAAGGATGCCGACCTCAAGGTGGCCGAGGCCGAATCCGCCGCGCGCCGGGCCGCGGTCAAAGCTGACCTGCCGGCCAAATACACCGCCGAGGTGATCATGAAGATCGCCAAGCTCGACGCTGAATCCGCCAACGCGGAGCTGAGCGCAGCCCGGAAACGGCGCGAGCAGATCCTGCGGCTCAACCAGGCCGAGCTCGCTTTCCTCAAGGAGCGTGTCGAGCGCGCCACACAGCGCATGAAGATGGCCGAATCTGCCATCACCAAGCTCGCGGTGCCCGCGCCGGTGGACGGCATCGTCGTCTACCGCAGCAACTGGCACGGCGAGAAACGCAAGGTCGGCGACTCGTGCTACGGCGGCGATCCATGCCTGGAGGTCGTCGACGTATCCGATATGACGGCCAAGGGCGAGGTCGAGGAGACTGAATCAGCCCGCGTGGCGGTGGGCCAGCCGGTGACGTTTCATCTCGACGCGTTCCCGGAGGTCGAGTGGGAGGGCGAGGTCCAGGCTCTGCGACCGCAGGTGTACCGGCGCTCGGTGCGCAACCCGCTCAAGGTGATCGGCATCGACATCAAGCTTACCAAGACCGATGCTGTGCGCATGCGGCCGGGGATGCAGCTGCGCGGCCGCATCGAGACCGACCGGGTCGCCCACGTGCTGCTGTTGCCCCTTGAGGCCGTGTTCGTCCGCGCCGACGGACCGGTGGCCTTCCGCAAGACCGCGACGGGACACGAGGTCGTCCGCCTGACGCTGGGCAAACGCAACCGCGGTTTGGCCGAGGTGGTGGCGGGGCTTCGCGAGGGCGATCAAGTGGCGCGGCGCGATCTGGCTGAGGAGCCGCGATCGTGATCACGGGCCGGGTCGCAGCAGCCCTGTCGGCCGGTCTGCTGTGTGGTAGCGGCTGCAACTGGCTGGGCGCGCAGGGCGCGGCAGGAGAGCGGGTGCCCACGTTCGAGGTCCAAGAAGCGCCGTTTGTCCGCACGGTCACCGCCGAAGGTGTGCTCAAGCCGGTCAAGACCACGGTGCTGTCGGCACCGACCGATGGCCCCGAGGTGCTCATGATCGCCTGGATGGCTGACGATGGCACGCCGGTGAAGCAGGGCGACGTGGTGGTGCGTTTCGATCCGACCGAGGCCGTGCGCTGGCTGGAGAACGGAAAAGGCGAGCGCGAGGCGGCGATGCGGCGCATCGAGAAGGAGAAGACCGCGAGCTCAAGCGCCCTGCATGAGCGCGACCGCGTTGCCACGGTGACCCGCGAGGAACTCGACAACGCGCGCAAGCTTGGCAAGAAGGACCCGCGGTTTTTCCCACGATCGGAGGTCGTCGAATCCGAACTGGATGAGGAGATTTACCAGGCCCGCCTCACCCACGCCGGTGCGGTCAAGAAGGTCGAGCAGCGCCTGGCGCAGAGCAAGCTGGAACTGCTATCGGTGGACCAGACCTCGGCCGAAGCGCGCACCAAGGCCGCCCGCGCGGCGCTATCAGCGCTGGAGTTGCGGGCACCCCATGACGGGACTTTCGTCGTCGAGCGGGGGAACTCCCGCACGGGCACGCTCAAGACTGGCAATCGGGTGTACCAGGGCATGCGATTGGGCGAGATCGGCTCCTCCGACCAGACCAGCGCCGAGATCTATGTCCTCGAGGGTGACGCTGGTGGCCTGCAGGTCGGCAAGCAAGCCACCGTCGTACTAGAGGCGCGCCCCGACGTGACCCTGAAGGCGAAAGTCTCCAGGGTGTCGCCGTTCCCGAAATCCCTGTTCGCGGAGATGCCCACGCAGTACTTCACCACCGCCCTGACGATCGAAGGCAGCACCGCCGGCCTCAAGCCCGGGCAGCGCCTACACGCGACCCTGGTACTCGACCGGCAGGACAATGCGCTCGTGGTGCCGCGCCACGCCGTGTTCCGTCGCAACGACGAGTTGGTGGTGTTCCGTCAGAAGGGCTCGAACGACTTCGAAACGGTGAAGGTACGCCTGGGCGTCGGCACCGTCGGACGGGTGGTGGTCGCCGATGGGGTCAAGGCGGGCGATCGGATTGCGCTGCGCGATCCAGGCCAGTCGGTCGACGAGATGATGGCGACCCCGGCCCGGGGCGGCGCGCGGGGCAGCGCAAGCGCGGGTCCACGCCGCGAGATCCGACAGAACGCACTCTAGCCGGCCGGCAGAGCCACAACAACGCGATGAACGTCAGCGAAGCCTTCCGATCGGCCTACGACGGCATCTCGTCGCACAAGATGCGCTCGGGGCTGACCATGCTGGGCATCATGTTCGGGGTCGGCGCCGTGATCTCGATCCTGTCGATCGGCGCGGGTGCCGCGCGCGAGGCTCAAAAAATGATCGATCGCATGGGCCTGCGCAACGTCCTCATCCAGGCCAAGCAACTGCGCCCTGATGAGCTGCAGGCGGTGCGCAAGCGATCGCTCGGGCTGTCGCTGCGCGATGCTGAGGCCATCCGCGAGGCAGTCGCTGGCGTCGAGCTGGTCGGTCCGCGGCTCAAGATCGTCCCGTGGAAGGTGCTGGCCGGTGAGGCCAAGACCGAGGCAACAGTTTATGGCGTGTCGCACCGGCACCGGGATCTGGTCAACGTGCCGCTGGCCGAGGGCCGCTTCCTCGACGCGCTTGACGAGAAAGAGCACGCCCAGGTCTGCGTGATCGGCGCCGGCGTGCGCCGCGATCTGTTCGGGTACGGGCCCGCTGTGGGCAACCGCATGAAGGTCAACGATCTGTGGTGCGAGGTCGTCGGCGTCACCGCCGATATCGCGGGCGCGCCTGGCGCCGGCACCAGCACGGGCGCCGGCTCGCCCTCGCACGAGATCTACCTGCCGGTCAGCACGGCGGCGCGCAAGCTGGAACAAGAGCCACTGGCCGCACCGCTCGACGAGATTGTGGTGCGCCTGGCGGCGGGCGTATCGTCGAGCGAGACCGCCGGCGTGATCAAGGCCTTGCTGGACGGCCTGCATGGCGGTATCGACGACATCGAGATCGTCGTGCCCGAGGCGTTGCTGGCGCAGAGCCAACAGACCCAGCGCCTGTTCAACCTGGTCATGGGCTGCATCGCTGGCATCTCGCTTCTGGTCGGTGGCATCGGCATCATGAACATCATGCTGGCCTCGGTGCTGGAGCGCACCCGCGAGATCGGCTTGCGTCGGGCCATCGGAGCCCACCGCTGGGACATCGTGTTCCAGTTCATCGTCGAATCGTTTTCGATCAGCGCCCTGGGGGGCCTGTGCGGCATCGCGATCGGCATCACCATCGCGCAGGTGGTCGCCAGCTACGCCCACTGGCCCACGGTGGTCACCGTGACTTCGATCGCGCTGGCCCTCTTCGTATCAATGGCGGTGGGCATCCTGTCGGGTCTGTACCCGGCCATGCGCGCCGCCCGCATCTCGCCGATCCAGGCACTGCGCTACGACTGACCGGGCGCGACCTTGGGTGCCGTGTCGGCCGACGCCGTGACTCTCGTGGCGCGGCGACCGCGATTCTGATCTAGTCTCCCGGGCCATGCGCCCCATATCCGTCGTGTCCTTTGTTCTGGCGGCCGTCCTCGGCGCCGTCGCGCTTGCCCCGACCCCGGCCGTGGCGGCCGGCCGTGAGCAGCACTTGCTGTACGTCGCGTCGCCGGGCGTGCGCAACTACGTCGAGCACGGGGGCGTCGGTGTGCTGGTGTTCGACATCGACAAGGGGCACAAGTTCGTGCGGCGAATTGCCACCTTCGCCGTCAAGCCGGGCGAGGCGGTCGAGAACGTCAAGGGCATCGCCGCCAGCGCGACCACCGGCCGCCTGTACGTCAGCACCATCAAGCGTGTGCTGGCGATTGATCTGACGACCGACAAGCCGCTGTGGGAGCAGACCTATGAGGGCGGCTGCGACCGCATGGCGCTGTCACCCGACGGCCGCTCCCTGTACGTGCCGTCGTTTGAGGGGCCGCACTGGACGGTGGTCGACGCCATGAACGGCAACGTGACCGCGCGTGTGTACACCGGAGCCGGTGCCCACAACACCATCTGGAGCCCCGACGGCGGCAGCGTGTTCCTGGCTGGCCTCAAGTCGCCGTACCTGGGCATCGCGGACGCGCGCACCAACATCGCACAGCGCACGGTCGGACCGTTCTCGGCCCCGGTGCGGCCGTTCACCATCAACGGCCGCGGCACGGTGGTGTACGCCAACGTGAACGAGTTGCTCGGCTTCGAGATGGGTGACGCACGCACCGGCAAGATCCTGGCGAAGGTCAAGGTCGAGGGGTTCGAGAAAGGCGCGGTCAAACGTCACGGCTGCCCCAGCCACGGCATCGCGCTGACCCCGGACGAGCGCGAGTTGTGGCTGGCCGACGCGCACAACCAGAAGCTCCACGTCTTCGACGCCACCAAGTTCCCGCCCAAGCAGGGCCCCAGCATCGCCCTTCGTGACGAGCCCGGCTGGATCACCTTTGGCATGGACGGTCGCTTCGCCTATCCATCGACAGGCGAGGTCATCGATCCCAGGACCAAGAAGATTGTCGCCACCCTGACCGACGAGCAGGGCCGCGCGGTGCAGAGCGAGAAGATGGTCGAGATCGTGTTTGCGGGCGGCAAGCCGGTGCGCGCCGGCGATCAGTTCGGCATCGGCCGTAAGTACCGCTGAGCAGGTCGTCGCACGCGGCCCCTACCAAGGCTACGGGTGCTGCTTGTGGTCGCGCCACAGCCAGCGCAACGAGTCAGGCAGGATGGCGTAGCCGTGGCGCGGACTGTGGAAGCCGTGGGCCACGACGATGCGAAAGTCCCAGCGCGCGAACGTCAGCGATCGCTCAAGCTCGCGGTTCGCCAGCGGCCAGCTGCCATTGTTGTTGTCGAGATCCTGGTCGCCATCCTGCAGGAACACGCGGATGGGCTTGCGTGGCACCTTGCGAATCATGGCGGAGTAGTTGTGGCCACCCTCGCGGTGGCTTGCACCCTGGGCGATGTTGGTGAAGCTACCGACCCAGGACAGCACGCGGCGGAATTGATCGGGACGCTCCCACGCCGCGGTGAACGCACAGATGGCGCCCGATGAGAGGCCGGCGATGGCGCGGCTTTCGGGATCCTTGCGCAGTTTCACCGTCTTCTCGGCCTCGGGCAGGATCTCTTCCAGAAGAAAGCGGACGTATTGGTCTGACAAAGTGTCGTACTCGAACGATCGGTTCGAGCGGCCGTCGGCGAACGCCCCCGGGTTAATGAACACGCCAGCGGTCACCGGCATGTCACCGCGAGCGATGAGGTTGTCGAACACCACCGGCACCTGCTTGACATAGTTGCCACCGCCGTCCTGGAACACCATCAGTGCGGCAGGCTTGCCCGGCTTGTACTGCGCCGGCACGTAGATCCACCAGTCGCGCTCGCTGCCGGCGAAGATCTGGCTCTTCCAGCGCGCCTGCTGCGTGACCTTGCCTTTGGGTACGCCCGGCTGCGGCAGGCTGTCGTTGTGGATGGTGTACGCCTCGATCTGACCACCGCCGATGCGGCGGCCGTCGATTTGGTAAGCGAAGCGGAGGGCGGTGCCATCGGACAGCGTGTCGACCGCGGCGAAAACTCCCGTGGTCCCGATCTGCTGCAAGCGCTGATCGTAGGCGCCGTCGACCGATACCGCCGAGACGTTGCGAGCGCCCTCGGCCTCGACCGCCCACGCGACCTCGACGCCGCCGTCGGACTTCGCGGCCATACCGTTCTTGAGCGGCTGCTCGCCGAACCACTTGCGGACCTTGTCGGCCAGCTTGGCGGCCTCGTCGCCCTCGGGCTTGCCGTCGAGTACCTTGCGCAAGGCCGCGTGTTCGACAGGCGGCGCGTCGGGCTTGGCGGCGGGCGGTTTCGCGGCGGGCTTGGGCGCCTGAGCGAACGCCAGGCCAGCGGCGGCCAACAGGATCGCGGACGGAACCAGACGATGGGCGAACGACATGCGAGGCCTCCTGAGTCTCCGACGGTGTGGACCGGAGAAGTTACCGCCAAACACCCCCGAGTGGTGCGTTCCCGCGCACAGCGACCGCCATCAGCCCAAGGGGGCCCCGCATCCTTTCCCTCGGCTCGGTCGTCTTCGGGGCATGCAGCACCTTCCGCGTGGAGTGCGCCATCATGTATTCAGTGGAGTGATGCTACCCACGATCAAAGGCTCGCTGCCGGATTTTGGCCCGGCGTTCGAAACCTACGCAGCGGATCTCAAGCGCGCCGCCGAAGGAGGCCTCTCATGAGCAAGGTAAGTGGCAACGGCACCAAAGACTCACCGTGGAAGCTGAAGACGCCACCAGGCACGGCCGACTACCAGGCCCACGCAGGGCCAAGACGAAGGCTGGATGTTGCTTGGTAGTGCGGACGAACAAAAGCCAGCTGCCGAGGGAACGGTCGAAGCATGGGGCCGAGCAGACAACAACCCCGTGAAGGGTTGGTACGGCATCAAGAAGGGTCTCCGCGGTCGTTTCGGTATGTACGTCCCTCCCGTGCTCGAGGCGCTGGGGCTTGGCGAAGTTGAACACAACCCCAAAAACAATCGCATGCGAGCGATTCGCCCCAAGAGTTGAGCTGGCCTGACGACCGTGAGCACCGAGCAATCTGCGACCCCCGCTGCCTTCATCCAAGCGCGTGAACAATTCCTGGCGCTCGTTGACGACGTCCGCCCTGAGCTGCATCGCTATTGTGCACGCCTTACTGGATCGGTCATCGAGGGCGAAGACATCGTTCAAGAGACGCTAGCCAAGGCGTTCTACGCACTGAGCATGCAGCCAGATGTGCCTAACCTGCGCCCTTCGCTCTTGCTGACTGAGCTCACCGATGAAATCGACAACATCGTGGGCTTCAGCGATGCGCCCGATCCTATCGTGGTACGCGCGGCGCTCGCGAGGTTCTTGGGGCTACCGGTGATTCAACGAAGCGCCGTCATTCTCAAAGACGTGCTTGGGCATTCACTCGGGGAGACCGCTGAGACCATGAGCACCACGGTGATGGCAGTGAAGGCTGCGCTGGTCCGCGGCCGCGCAGCCCTGCGCGAGCAGCAAGAGGAAGACACCGTCAAAGCCACCTCCCACGCCGAAGTCAATCGATACGCGTCGCTCTTCAACGCCCGCGACTGGGACGGCGTTCGGTCGCTGCTGGGTGAGTCCTGCAAGCTTGGCTTGGTTTCAAAGTCGCAGCGCCAGGGCAAAGCCGTGGGCATGTACTTCGGCAATTACGCCAAGTTGGACGTCACCCTCCGAGTGGCCCAGCTCGAAGGCAGGTGGGCCCTCCGCTTTTCCCCCAGGTGTCGAGAGCCCTGGATATTTCATCCTGCTCGAGTTCCAACACGAAAAAGTCGCGAACATTCGCGACTTCAAATTCGTCCCCTACATCGCCCACGCAGCAAGCTACACACTCGATCCCGTGGGGTAGACACGGCGCAAGAACGGCCGCTCGCTCTGCCAGCGACGCGTGCCACCCACAGCGGCGGCGCTCTCGGGCACCATGGTTTTCTGCCACCGTGGCGGCGTTTTCGTGCATCATCTGGCGCCTATGACCGCCACGTTGATGGAGGAGACGCTATTGGACAATCCGAACCCACGAGGCGCTGCATCGAAAGGTGGCGTTGTAGGCACTGCACTCTCGGCGGGGCGGCTTGCGAGAAAATCACCCAGGCATACGACGACGTTGCGGTCGGTCCTGACCTTCGCGCTCCTCGCCGTAGCGGCCACGGCTGGAGCCGCCACCCCTGTTGACTACGGGCTGGGGAAACTCGCCGGCGCCGCCCAGATGTCCGCAAGCCGGCTTCCCGTACGCGTCCGCACCAACTCCACCGCGCTCGGCGCCGAGGGCTTCGCGCTCTCGCACGAGGGCGCGACGCTCGTCATCGCCGGCGGCGACGCGCGTGGCGCTATGTATGGATTGCTTGACGTCGCCGAGCAGGTTCGCCGCGGCGTCTCGCTCGCGCGGATTCCAGCGCGCACCGAGAAGTCCCGCCTGCCGTTCCGCGCGATCAAGTTCAACCTCCCGTTTGCCGCTTACCGCACCGGTCAGTCGATCGAGCAGCACCAGGATACCTGCCGGGATCCGAAGTTCTGGGAGGCATTCCTCGACATGATGGCCAGCAACCGCTTCAACACGCTCACGCTTTGGAGCCTTCATCCCTTCCACTACCTGACCGTACCGAAGAGTTTTCCCGAGGCGAAGAGTTTCCCCGACGCCGAACTCGCCTCCTACCGCGCGCTGTTCACGAAGATCTTCTCCCTGGCGAAAGAGCGCGGCATCGAGACCTACCTGGTCAACTGGAACACGTTTGTGTCCCCGGGCTTCTCCCGCGCGCACAACCTCGCTACCTATTCGCTCGAGTGGCGGCACATCGGCGAAGGGGTGAAGGACAAGATCGTCGAGGACTATACGCGCGAGTGCGTGCAACAAACCCTAGACGAATACCCCGACCTCACCGGCCTCGGTATCACCATCGGCGAACGCATGGGCGGCCAGACTCCAGTCGAGCGCCGCACGTGGCTCGACAACGCGTTCTTTGCCGGCATGCAGGCAGCGAAGCGCCCAGCGAAGTTCATCTACCGCGCACCGCTGTCAGCCGACACGAAATCCGGCGGCACGACCAGCGAGGAAAATGACCGCCTCACACGCCAGCAGATCGAGGGTCTCGGCGGCCACATCCGCTCGCCCATCTACGTGGAGTTCAAGTTCAACTGGTCCCACGGCCATTCGTCACCGAAGCTTTTCATCGTCCACGGCGGCAAACTCTCCGACGCCTACTGGAATCCAGCACCAAAGAATTTCCAAGTCGTGTGGACCGTGCGCAACGAGGATTTCCATGTTCTACGCTGGGGCGACCCTCAGTTCATCCGCGATTTCGTCGCCAACAACAGCGCTGCGTATGTCGGCGGTGCGATCCTAGGCTCCGAGATCTTCATTCCCGCCAAGGACTACACGTCGCTCGACGGCCCGTGGAAGACATGGCGTTACGACTTCGACCGCCAGTGGCTGATGTATGCGCTCTGGGGCCGGCTCCTCTACAACCCCGCGACCCCCGACAACGCCCTCGAGTCGCTCTTCGCCGATCGCTTTGGCGGCGACTCTGCCCCCGAATTGCTCGCCGCCTGGTCGCTCGCGAGCCGCACGCCGCTTCGTTTCGCATCGTTCCACCAGGGACGTATTGACGGCTCGCTTTATACCGAAGCGTTCAGCGCCTGGAGCGATCGCGGGCCCGCGCTACGCTTCTTCGACATAAACAGCTTCATCAGCCACCCCGTCCTCGACACGAAGTACGTCAATATCGCCGACTTCGTCCAAGCCGCCGGGAAAGTCGAGAACGGAAAAATCTCGCCGCCGCAACTCGCCGACACGCTTGACCACGACCTCACCGAAGTTCTGCGCCTCGTTGCTTCCGTCCGAGCTCGCGGTCGCGTCGCGCCCACGCTCGACGCCGAGTTGACTGACCTTGAATGCTGGGTCGCCTTCGGCCGTTATTTCGCGGAGAAAATCCGAGGTGGCGTTGCCCTCGCGTCGTTTCGCGCGACGTCCGATGCCGCGCAACAAGCCGCCGCCGTCCGGCATTTGGAACTAGCCCTCACCCACTGGAGGTCGCTCGCGACCCTCGGCACCCGCTACAACAAAGAGGACATCCTGTTTCAAACGCACACGCCGTTTTCGTGGACGCGTCAGATTCCGGATGCTGAGCGGGACATTGAGATCGCCAAAGGGAAGACAGCGCCGACCCCGAAAAGCCAGACAGTCAAGTGACTGGGTCCCGCGGCAACCTCCTCGTCGGGATCAGGGATCAGCAGCGCCCTGACGCTGTCTGGAATGCTTCGTT
>JANPCZ010000119.1:0-13375 GCA_031431215.1 Myxococcales bacterium | reverse complement strand
CGGTGATGGGCGCGCTCAGCTACGGCGAGCTGGCCGCGATGTTCCCGCATGCCGGCGGGCAGTACGTGTACCTGCGCGAGGGCATCTCGCCGCTGTGCGGGTACCTGTACGGCTGGACCGTGTTCATGGTCATCCAGACCGGCACGATCGCGGCGGTTGCGGTCGCGTTCGCGCGCTTCACGTCGGTGTTTTTTCCGGCGCTGACCCCGGACGTGTTTCTCGGCTTCACCGTCACACTGCCCAGCGGCCCCATCCAGGTCGGCCTATCGCCCCAGCGACTGTTGGCCATTGCGTCGATCGTGGTGCTGACCGTGATCAACATTCGCGGCGTCCGCAGGGCCGCAGTCTTGCAGACGGCGCTTACCATCATCAAGGCAGCCAGTCTGGTGGCGGTCGTCGTGCTGGGCCTCATGGTCGGCCGCAACGCGGGTGCCATCGCCGCCAACTTTGGCGCTGCCTTCTGGCCCCCGGGACGCGCGTTCGTGGATCTGTTGCCCGCGCTTGGCGCTGCCATGGTGGGCTCGTTGTTTTCGATGGATGCCTGGAACAACGTTGGCTTCGCGTCAGGCGAGCTCAAGCGGCCCGAGCGCGATCTGCCGTTTGCGATGGTCGGGGGCGTGGGCACGGTGACAGCGCTGTATGTGCTGGCCAACCTGGCGTACCTGGTTGTGCTGCCCGGCGCGCAGATCGCCGGCGCACCCCAGGACCGCGTCGCGACGGCCGTCCTGCAAGCGACTCTGGGAACGCCGGGACTCTACGCCATGACGGCCGCGATCATGATCTCGACCTTCGGGTGCAACAACGGTCTCATCCTGATGGGCGCGCGGGTGTACTACGCGATGGCGCGCGACGGCCTTTTCTTCAAGTCGATGACCACTCTGCACCCGCGGTACAAGACGCCGGCGCGGGCCCTGATCCTGCAAGCCGCGTGGACGTGTGTGCTGTGCCTGTCGGGGACGTACAGTCAGTTGCTCGACTACGTCATCTTCGCGGCGCTGCTGTTCTATTGCATCACTGCTGTGGCCCTGTTCGTCCTGCGTGCCCGGCGACCGCTGGCGCCGCGGCCGTACCGGGTGTGGGGCTACCCCGTGCTGCCGGCGCTGTACGTGGTGCTGACCGCAGCCATTGCGGGCAACCTGCTGGCGCAAAAGCCGCAATACTCATGGCCGGGCCTGTTCATCGTGGCCCTCGGGGTGCCGGTGTACTTCGCGTGGCGGCGCCGGCGCCTGTCATGAGTGCTGTCGGGATAGGCGCTTTGCGACGGAACTTGATGGCGGTATTGTCGCGCAATGATCACTTTAGGTTCTCGGCTGGTCTCGCCATTCCTGTTGCTCTGCCTCGCCAGCGGCTGGTTTGCTGCGGGTTGCGCTGACTCGACCAAGAACAGCGGCGAGAGTGACGCCGGCTCGGGCAGCGGCGGCGCGACGGCTGGTGCTTCCGGAGCGAGCGGCGGGGCGGGTGGTGGTGGCGGAGGCGGTGCCGGCACAGGTGCGACGGCCGGCCGTGGCGGCATGGCGGGTGGGTCGTCGGGCTCGGGCGGCGCTGCGGCAGGCGGTGCGGCCGGAGGTGCAGGAGCGCCGGGTGGCCGCGGTGGTGCGGCTGGTGCGGCCGCCGGTGCCTCCGGTTCCGGCGGTGCCGCAGGAACTGGTGTGGACGGCGGCATGGCTTCGAGCGACGGCGGTCGCGTGGACACTGGCTCATCCGGCGGCCCGCTGCTGCCCGCCAATGCCACCAAGTTCGCGGCCGAGAACAAGGGTGGCGGCTTTGTTGCGCAGCCGCCGGCGGGTTCGACGTGTCCGGTCGGCGCTGCGCTCTACACCGTGACGATTGTGACCAAGGCGTTCACGTACCACGAGTGCGTGACCGGGACGATGGACAGGCTGGAACCTTTCAAGTGGAAAGACGGTCAAAGGACGTTGACTGACCCGGAACTCGCCAGTCTGACGGCGGCGTTCGGCAAGGTGACCGTCGCGACCAGAGTGATCTGCGGCGCCGACAAGCCGGTCCTGACCCTGACCGTGACCACGCCGGCCGCCGAGACCGAGTACCTCGACAGCTTCTACTCGTGCCAGAAGAAGGGCATCTACGTCGACAACATCGACGCAGTTTTCGCAGCGTTCCGGTTGTTGCCACGGCCGTAGCCACCGATCCGCGCGGGGTGGCACCGCAGGAGCACGGGCTGGCCCTGACAGCGGGCGGTCGCTTCTGAGCGCACCCGGTCGCCGCGGCGGCGGTGTTGTCGGGCACCATCCGACGCCGCCCCAGCCTCATACGAAAGTCTTCTCGCACTCCCCGCATCCCGGCCTCGTGATAGCGTTTCGGCATCATGACCAGTGCACGGCGTGTGAGTTCTCCCCTGGGTCCGCTCTTGATCCGGTGCACGCCCTTCGGGGTGGAATCGCTGGCGTTCACTGCCGATCGAGCGGTGCCGGTGCAGGCGCCATCGGGCCGGCGTGAGCGCGAGCTGCTTGAACACGCTGCAGCGTGGATCGAGGAATACTTCGCGTCCCCCGGCCAGGCCCCGCGCAGCAAGTTGCCCACCCTGGCGCCCGACGGCACCGCCTTCGAGCGGGACGTGTGGCGCGCCCTGGGCGAGTTACCCTACGGTGCAGTGGTCAGCTACGGCACTATCGCCGTCCGCCTGGGCCGGTCGCGTGGCACATCACGCGCGGTCGGCCAGGCCAACGGCAAGAACCCGCTGCCAATCTTCGTGCCGTGCCACCGCGTGGTAGCCGCCGGTGGCAAGCTCGGCGGCTATTCAGCCGGGCTCGATCGCAAGCAGTGGCTGCTTGCCCACGAAGGTGTCACGGCCTTCGCCGCGCCCGCGCGCATCGTGCGCGCCGAAAGCTACGGGGTTTTCTGAGCTACACCGGGTCGGGTCAAAGCATTTCACTTCCCAGGAAACGTCCCCGCGGCGTGACGTAGAAACAGATCGGCCGCCGCGGCGTCGTAGTGAGCCTGGGCCAGGCCTTCGCGCGCGGTCACGAGGGTATCCTGGGCCTGCAAGAGATCGAGCTGGGTGACGTTGCCGGCCTCATACTGAACCCGCACCAGCTCCAGGGTGTCGGTGGCCAGTGCGATGGAACGCTCGGCCGCTTCGACCCCGTCCTGTCCCAAAAACGGATCGGGAGAAAAGCCAGTGATGATGGGACCTTGGTGTTAGGCGATGGCGGGCTTTGCAGACGCGATCTCGACGCGTAGAAGTGCCGAATGGCCGAATGGGGCGGACAGCGAAGACGGCGACGGCGGACAATCCGCTGCCTGTACCGTTGCAGCCGGAAGGCCTTGCAACAAGTGGCCACCATCGCGAATGTCTGGACCGGATCGTGCCGCTGGGAGAAGGGCATCTGCGGCGGGCCATCGGTGAGTACCTCGCGCACTATCACGGCGAGTGGAACCACCAAGGTCTCGACAACGAGCTACTCCGGGGCGCGCCCGCGAATGAGAATGGGCGCGTGCTTCGCCGACAGCGCCTCGGTGGTTTGCACAATTACTACCACCGGAATGCGGCCTGATCGGTGGTCGCTCGGGTTTTTGGGACAGGACGGGACGGCCCTGGGCGTTGCTGAGGCACAACACTCGGCAGCCACCGGGCCGCGGGTGTGACCACGGGCGCCTCTATTGGCACCCCGGGAAGTTGATGCGCCGCGGGGTCGCGGCAATCGTGCGTACGCCACCGGCCTCGGTCTCGAACTCCTGCCCCCAGCACCACACCGATCCATCGTCCAGCAGGGCGCACAACGCAATCCCTCCGGCGTCGATCTGGCGGGCCGGCCCTGGCAGGGGCACCAGTCGCGCATCAAGGGCGCCCTCGAACGGGATCAGCTTTGGATCTCCCCAGCACCAAACCGTGCCGTCGATCCTGCGCCCGCACACCACGTCCGAAATGACAGCCGCCTCGATGTTGTCATTACCGAGCGCCGCTACCGGCACAGGCGCACTCTGGCTCGCGCTCCGAGCGCCGGGTTCGCCCTTCCAGAGCTCCCCCCAACACCAGATACCCCCGTCGGCTAGAACCGCACAGGAAGTCAAGTCTCCCACGGCAAGGCTTCTGACCGTCCCGGCCAAGGGGACACGGACGAGGTCGTAGTCGAAGTTGCCCGACTCCCTCGGGGCGGGGCGGCGAGGAGTGCCGCCGAGGTGGTAATACTCGTCATAGCTCCTACCATGCTCCCCCCAACAGAAGACGCCGGACGAGCCCCCGGAGATGCCCGCCGCGCAGGCGTGCCTTGCAGTCGCCGACAGCGCCGTGACGGAGTCGATGGGTGGCCGCGTCGGCGTCTCCGAGGAATCGCCGTCCCAGACCCAGAGCTGTCCCTGCGCCGTCATGGTCACCACGTCGTACCTCCTGAGATCGACCGCGATCATGCCTGCAAACTCCGGGAGATTGACCCTCCGTGGTCCTTCGACGGCTCCCGTAGGCGGATTCTCGAAGATCTCGGAGATCGAACCCCAGCACCAGAGGTCGCCGACGCCGCTCAGGGCACACGAGATCGCAAGCGACCCGACCGTCTTCATCGCGATCGGAAGGGAGACCCGCACAGGGCTCGCTCGCGAGGTCCTGGTCCCGTCACCCACGCGTCCCGAGACGTTCCATCCCCAGCACCACACGACGCCGTCGGTTCCGACGGCACATCCCCCCGCGGAAACCGACTGCATGCGGCAAGAGGGCGGGGGCGGCGCTGTCTGGGTCTGGATGCCGCTGCGGCCTGAACAGCTCGAACCCAGGGCCAGCAGTACGAGCGAGTGCGAAAGGCCGACCGGACGCCTTGCCGTCATCTGTCCCCCGTCACGGTAGCCGTCCGAAAAAAAGACTGATGTTCTTCCTGCAATCGGGCCCGAAATCGCTACCGGCATTGCTACCAGCCATTATGTCCGACCGATCGCTCACCCACCAGCCATCATCCTCCTTGTCCGAGCAAGCCTTCAGCCCAATCGAGTCCGGGATTTGGCGACACAACGAGATTTCTTCCGACAGCGACTGACAACGTGCCTGCGTCCTGAACATGTTCGGGTGTGGCTTGCTCAATTACTACCACCGGAATGCGGCCTGATCGGTGGTCGCTCGGGTTTTGGGGACAGGACGGGGTTTTCTGAGTTACACCGGGCCTTCGGCGAGCGTGACTTCACTTGCCAGGGAACGTCCCCGCGGCGTGCCGTAGAAACAGATCGGCCGCCGCGGCGTCGTAGTGAGCCTGGGCCAGGCCTTCGCGCGCGGTCACGAGGGTGTCCTGGGCCTGCAAGAGATCGAGCTGGGTGACGTTGCCAGCTTCATATTGGACCCGCACCAGCTCCAGGGTCTCGGTGGCCAGTGCGATTGAACGCTCGGCCGCATCGACTCCGCGCAGCTTGGTCTCGAGCTGGCGGCGACCATTGGCCAGATCATCGCGCACAGACTCACGCAGGACATCGGCCCGGGCCCGTGATTCCGACAGCTGCGCCTCGACCAGGTGGCGTTGCGCATCCCGGCCGCCTCCGTCGTACAACACCCAGTCCAGTTGTGCACCAAGGGCCCACGAATGGCGGTCACGGGCAAAGTTGTCGTAGTTGAACGCCCTGGCGTTCCCAACGGCGACAAGTGAGGGGGCCCACCGCAACTTGTACGCGCGCAACTGCTGCGATCCTGACTGTATCGACGCCTCCAGCGCGCGGAATTCGGGTCGCAAGTGCAGCGCCAGGTCCACTTCGCGTTCGTCATGCCGTTCCGGCGGCATCACCTCGACGCGAACCACGAAGGGGCTATCGAGCTGAATCATCGTGGCCAGGGCCCGGTACGTGCGATCGCGGCCGGTGCGAGCCTCGCGCTGGTATTGCTCGGTCCTGACCAGTGCCAGCTCGGCCCGGCTCACGTCCACCTTGGTGACGGTCCCCGCCGCGAAACGGGTTTGTGCGTTCTGCAAGGTAGCTCGCGCCACGCCAACGCTGGACTCACGGGCCAGCACCACTTCGTCGGCGATGGACGCGGCGTAGAACGTCTGGGCCACCGACACCAGCACCGCCGTGTCGGACACATCGAACTGCGCTTCGGACGCGCGAACGCCTGCCTTGACGGCGGCCAGGGCCGGATAAGCGGCGGGCACAATCAGAGGCGCCGAGAAGCTGATGGCGGCATCAAGCTGATTGGTCGGCTGTATCAGAAGCGGCTGCCCTCCGAAGGCCAGGGCCACTTCTTTGTAGTTGTGGGCGTACTTGCCCTGCGCCGCCAGGGTCGGGAACAGCGCCGACCAGGCTTGCTCGATTCCGGTCTGGGCCTGGGCAAGGCGTGCCTTTTCAACCACCAGATTTCGGTTGCGTGCGCGCGCCATCTTCAGCGCATCGGTCAGCGTCAAGATGCGGGGCTCGCCACCCTCCGCGTGCGCCGCGGGTGGGACCAAGAACACGCACGCGGCCACCAGCATTGCCCAGACGCGGGCGCCCTGGCCCAAAGACAACAGTCGTCTCACGACACCACCTCCGCGGCCCGGGTTCCGTGTCCGTCCTGAAGCCTGGGCTCGACCGCGAGTTCCATGATCTCGTCGGCGCCGGTTTCCGAGCTCGGCCGCGGGTTGAGGTGGAACAACTTGCTCACTTTCACCGAGAGATCGTCGAAGAGCGAGTAGGTCACCGGGGTGGCGAGCAAGGTCAGTAGCAACGAAAGGATCTGCCCGCCCACCACCGGTCCCGCGGTCGCCCGGTTGAACTCGGCGCCAATGCCCTTCGAGGTCAAGAGCGGCAACATTCCCGCCACGAACGCCAGGGTTGTCATCAGGATGGGCCGCAACCGATCACGGTTGCCATGCAGAATGGCGTCGCGGCGACTGTGGCCTTCGCGTCGCAGCTGGTTGATGTGGTCGATTTGAAGGATCGAATTCTTTTTGACCACGCCGAACAGCACCAGAATGCCGAGCATCGTAAAGATATCGAGGGATTGTTTGAACACCAGCAGCGAAATGAGCGCAAACGGCACAGTCAGCGGCAGCGAGATCAAGATTGTGATGGGGTGCAGCCACGACTCGAACTGGGCCGCGAGGATCAGGTACATGAAGACGAACGCTAGTCCGAACGCGATGGCGAAGTTAAGGCCGGTGCGCTTGATCTCCTTGGACTGGCCGAAAGCCGCAAAACGATATTCGGGCGGCAACTTCATTCCCGCGACGACGGCTTCAAGCGCCCCGCCCACCTCGGCCGAGCCCACCCCGGGCTTGGTGTTGGCAAAGAACGTCACTTGCCGCTGCCGCGCCAGCCGCGAAATCTTCGACGGCCCGCGATCTCGGGTCAATTCAACCACGTCCAGTAGAGGTACCGTGCCCAGCTTTACCGACGGTACGGACAGCAGCCCCAGAGCCTCGGCGCTCATGCGGTACTTCTCCTGCGCCCTCACGAAAATGTCGTACTCACGTCCTTGCTCTTCGTAGCGAGAAACTTTCACGCCGCCGACCAGCAACTGGCCCGCGCCCGCGATGTCCAGAACGCTGACCCCGAGATCGGCGGCCTTACGCCGGTTGATGCTTGCGACGAGCTCGGGGTTCCCGGTGATGAGAGACGTGTCGATGTCAACCGCGCCCGGGATCTGCTTCATCTTGTCCGTGATCTGGCCTGCGTAGACCGACAACTGGGCAAGGTCGGGGCCGGTCAGGGTGTACTGCACGGTCGCCGTGCTGAAAGCGCCTCCGCCGAATGCGGCCACGTCAAGCACCGACGTGCGGTACTCCTTCGGTAGCCCCGGGAGGATCTCGTTTCGGGCCCGGTCCTGCAACTGGGCCTGGCTCAGCTTGCGGCGATCCGGCGGTTGCAGGCGGACAAAGATCGACGCCAGATTGCGCGTCTTGGTGTTGTTGTCACCGATGGTGACCAGAGTGGCCGTCACCTCTGGCCATAGTCGTACGTCGCGCGCGATGCGCTCGGCCGCCAGCTGGGTCGAGACCAGGCTGGTACCCTCGGGGGTTAGCACGGTGATCTCGAATTGCGCTTCATCGTTCCTGGGCAAGAAACCCTTGGGGACCGCCTTGCCAAGCGGCACGATCGAAGCCAGCGTCGCGACCGACGCGAGCACCACCACCCAGCGGTGGTCGATGGCAAAGGCCAGAGTTCGCATGTAGGCGCGCTCGATCGGGCGGTAGAACACCTCGACCAGGCGCTCAAGAGCGGACTTGCGGCGTTCGGCATCGGGGCGCGGATCCAGCCGCAGCCAGCGCGACGCCAGCATCGGCGTCAACGTGAAGCTGACGAACAGCGAGATGGCGATCGACGCCCCCATGGTCAAGCCGAAACTGCGCAGGAACCGTCCCGGGATGCTGTTCATGAATGCCACCGGCAGGAAGACCGCCAGCAATGACAGCGTGGTCGCGAGCACCGCCAGGCCGATCTCCTTGGTTGCGTAGATCGCGGCTGGCATGGGTCGAATCTTCTTCTCGTCAATGAATCGGAAGATGTTTTCAAGCACGACGATCGCGTCGTCGATGACGATGCCGACCGCCAGCGCCAGGGCCAGCAGCGTGATCACGTTGAGGGTGAAACCCAGCATCCACATCACCATGAAGGTTCCTATGATCGACGTCGGGATGGCCAACGCCGCAATGATGGTGCTGCGCACGTTGCCCAGGAAAAACAGCACCACGATTGAAGCCAGAAATGCGCCCAGCACCAGGTGTTCGCGAACGGCGCTGACGCTGGTCCGGGTGCTTTCGGTGTTGTCGCGAATGACCGTCAGCTTGGTGCCACTGGGCAGCGTCGGCCCGATCTCGGCGAGTCGCTCACGGATGGAGTCGACAACGGCAACGCTGTTCTGTCCCGACTGTCTGCGAATCGACAGCACCACGGCGGTCTTGCCGCTGATGCTGGCCCCCGTGTCGGCCTCTTCTTCGCCGTCGACCACGGTGGCCACGTCGCGGACCTGGATGGGGTGGCTGTCCACCGTGCGGACGATGACTTCGCCTACCGCCGCCACACTGGGGAGGCGCCCCCGCACGCGAAACGTCAGGCGCTCGGGGCCGGTCTCGATCGCGCCGCCGGGAGCGGTGACATTCTGGGCAACGATCGCCCTTTGCACATCCACGGCCGACAAACCGACCGCGCGCAGCTTGAGAGGGTCGACAGAGACCTGAATCTGACGCTTGCGACCGCCGACCAGCGTGACCTGACCGACCCCCGCGACGCTCTCAATCGACGGGCGCACAACGTGGTCGGCCATCTCGGTGATTTCTCGCACCCCGCGCGGGGACTCTATGGCGACGAGCAGAACCGGCGCCGCATCCGGATCAAGCTTGCTGATCACGGGCGACTTGGTGCCCTCGGGCAGATTCGGCATGACGCCGCCCACGTGGTCACGCACCTCCTGTGCCGCCACGTTGACGTCCTTGTCGAGGTTGAAGGTGACGAATACCTGCGAGACGCCCTCGGTCGAGACCGACCGCAACTCCTCGATCCCGCCCAGCGTGTTGATGGCTTCCTCGATCTTGTCCGTCAGTTCGGTCTCGACCTCCTGAGGGGCCGCACCGGGCAGAACCGTGATGACCGAGATGATCGGGAAATCGACGCTGGGAAATCGATCGACATTGAGCTTCCCGTAGCCGACCACGCCGACCACCAGGATGGTGAGGATCATGACCGTCGCAAAGACGGGACGCTTTACCGAGATGCTAGCGAGCCATTGCATGACAACCTCACCGCACCCGGGTGCCGTCGCGCAACTCAGGCGTGAACTCGGCAACGACCTCGTCGCCGGCCTTGAGGCCTGCCACGATCGGGACCATGCCCGCGCGCTCGTCGCTCACCTGCACCAGGCGATCCTCGAGGCGCCCGGATGACACGACAAAGACGTGCCGCAAAGAGCCCTCCACGCGCACGGCGGTGGCGGGAATGACCGGTAGGATGCGCTCCCCCAGCGTCAGCTTGGCGGTCACGAACATGCCAGGGCGCAGATCGTGGCCGGCATTGTCAACGACCGCTTCGACCACGGCGTCGCGCGTTTGCTTGCGCACCGATGGGCCGATGTAGCGAACGCGACCGCGATAGGTCGGCGCCTTGTCATCGGTTGCGGTCTGGAATTCGATGGCCATGCCGGTCTTCACGTCCGTGACGTCGGCTTCGGGAACCGTGAGCTCGATGCGAAGCGATTCCACATCGACCAGGGTCACGACGCGGGAATCAGGGCGGACGTACTCGCCAGCCGTGACAAAGCGTTCGACAACCATGCCCGAGAACGGGGCGCGGATCTCGGTGTCGCGCAGCGCTTCGCCAATGAGTGACTTGCGCGCCTCGGCTGCCGACACGGTCCACTTGGTGGTCGCGCACTGGGTGCGGCTCCGGTCGTGGTCGGCCTTCGAAACCGCACCCTTTTGGAACATCTGCTCGTTGCGCTGGCAGTCGATCTGCGCCTGCGCCGCCTGGGCCTTGAGCGATTCGAGCTGTGCCGCCGCTTCCTGCGCTTGCGCACCCACGGTTCGCCCGTCAAGCCTCACCAGGAGCGCGCCCTTCTTCACCACCGAGCCGCGCTCGACATAGGTTGCGATCACCTTCCCGGCGGCGCCGGCGGCCACCTGTGCCTCCTCGGCCCCGGCCAGGGATCCCGACAACGTCAGCGTCCGGGGCACCTTCACCGCCTGCGCGGCCACCCGTTTGACCGACAGAGGCGCCGCGGGCTCGGCGGCGACCGCCTTGGGCTCGGCCGCGGGGGTGCTGCTGCAGGCGGCGGTGAATGCGAAGCCCAGAAGGACGACGAGGGCGGCGGGGCTTAGAGCTGTCATGTGGGCCTCTTTCGTAGCGGTCGTTTTGCCGGAACGCGACGTATGGATAGCACTACTTTCTAGGTTGGCAAAGATTGAAGTAGTCAAAGATTGGAGTGTGTGACAAAGTTTCCGTTCATGGACGCCAGAGCGAAGGGGGGGCGCAAGGCGGCGGCGCCGCCAACCAGCCAAGATTTGTGGCCGTTGGTGATCGAGTTCACCTTGAGCCAACGGGCCTGGTGGATTGGGTTGTGCACGGAGTTCGACCTGACGGCCATGCAGGGGCACACGCTGCGGATGCTGGATCCCAAGAAACCCGTAGCCATGAGTGCCCTCGCCGATTCGCTGGTGTGTGACGCGTCCAACGTCACCGGCATCGTCGACAAGCTGGAATCCAGGGGGCTTATCGAACGCAAGGGGGCTGAAGGCGATCGGCGAATCAAGATGTTGGCGGTCACCGAGAAGGGCCGACGCCTGCGCGAGCAACTGGGCGCCCGGACGATGGCGCCGCCCGCGGCGGTGGCGGCGCTGTCGGCCGATTCACGCCGTCGTCTGGCCGAAATCCTGCGCGCCATCCTGGCCGAACGCAGCGCTGACCGGATGGCGTAGCGCTGCTGGTTCTGCCCGCCCTACGCGCCGGCTTGAACGCCCAGCAGCTTGCGCACCCACAGATCCGTCAGCTTCTCTTGCACGGTGTTGAGGCGTAGGCGGCCGGCCAGGTTGCGCCAGTCGACTGAGTCTTGCGGTTGATCCTGGTTGAAGCAGCTGAACACCACGGTCTCCACGCCGGTGACCGGGTCGATCTGCTTCTGCAGGCACTGCGCGCAGACCTCTTTCATCATGCATTGCATGGGCGAGTTGATCGACGCGATGGCGACGTGACCGGCGCGCAGGTACGGGCGCAGCACATCGTGGCGCGCGTTTCTCACCGCCAGCATCATGCGGTCGCTGCCGATGGCGATCACGCGCTCGCAGTCGGGCAGCGGCACCACCGGTGGGCCAAACTCGCCCTTCGCGAACGCCAGCATGGCCTGCACGACGTTGCCGCGGAACGCGCGGTCCTGCGGCCGCCGCGGCTCGGGCAGCTCACCGTCGTCAACGCTCCAAATCACCTGATCGGTGGCGGCCTCGATCTCGTCCATCTTGTAGATGTCGACCTTGCTGCGATAGGCGGCGAAATACAGCACGCGGCAACCGTTGTCGCGCATGGCGCGCGCGATCGAGAACAGCACGGCGTTGCCCAGACCACCGCCGCACAGGACCACCGCCTCACCGCGCGGGATCTCGGTCGGCGTGCCGGTCGGACCCATCAACAGAACCGGATCGCCCGGCCGCAGCGGGGCGCACAAGCGCGAGCTGCCGCCCATCTCCAGCACGATGAGCGACAGCAGGCCGCGCTTCTGATCGACCCACGCTCCGGTCAGCGCCAGGCCCTCCATGTGCAACCGGGTGCGGGTGCCGTTGCTGCCGATCACAGGCGCCAGGCTCTCGAAGTTCTGCAGGCGAAAGAATTGCCCGGGGGCAAAACGTCGAGCGGCGGCCGGTGCGCGCACGATGATCTCGATGATGGTTGGGGTCAGCCGCACCACCTCTTGCACGGTCGCAAGCAGATCGGCATCGAGCTTGTTGGCGAAGCTCAGCCAGGCGCCATCCCGCGTGGCCTGGTCCTCGGGGCTCAGGCTGGCAAACTCGCGTGCGAACAGCGCGACCACATGCGGGAAGCCGTCCTTGGCCGATGCCATCGCTTTGACCACTGAGCCTGCGTACACCGGGTGGTTGTCACCGTAAAAGGTGATGAAGCGACCGTTGCGCTCGAACGACGTGAAGAAGCCCAGCTCGCCCGCCGGCACCGGCACAAGGGTGATGCGCCCGTCGCTGGCTGCGACCGCGCGGAAGCTGCGGAAGGCGCGTGCCTTCGGATCGATCTGGAAGGTGCCAGCGTGCTCGCGCTCGTAGGTGATGTTGGGCGAGGTGCCGGCCGCCACCAGGAGCGTGCGCGCGGGCAGGCGGATCTGCTCGCCGGTGCCGTGCCAGCGGCCTGCGGTTTCCTCGACCTTCTCGAACACCACTTCGCACAAGGCGCCGTGGCTGTCGGGCACGCATTCAAGTGGCGCCAGCTTCTCGATGAAGGACACGCCTTCTTCGAGAAACTTTGTGATCTCTTCGTGGTTCAGCCGGTAGGCCGGCGAGTCCTGCATGCTCTTGCGGTAGACCAGCGACACTCCGCCCCACGACGCCACCAGCGGCGACAGATCCGGCGCTTCGCCCGCGGCCGCCGCGCGCGCCCGCTCGGCCCGCACGGCGCGGCCGTGCGCGATGAATTCCTGGGCTATCACCGCCTCATCGGGTGCATACAGCTTCCATAGCGCTGCCTCGGTCAGGTCGGCGGCCAGCGCCTCCCAGCGTTCGAGGAATTTCTCGACCTGCACCGGGTAATACGCCGCAAGCTCGGTGGTGGTGTCGACGGCGGTCAAGCCGCCGCCTATCACCAGCGCGGGCAAGCGCATCTGCAAGTTGGCCAGTGACTCTTTCTTGAAACCGCCGCCGAGCTGCAGCGCCATCAAGAAGTCGGACGCCTTGCGCACGCCGGGGATGAGGTTGTTCTTGACGTCGATGAGGGTCGGCCGGCCAGCTCCGGTGGCGATGGCGACGTGGTCGAAGCCCATGTCCAT
>JANPCZ010000118.1:0-5119 GCA_031431215.1 Myxococcales bacterium | reverse complement strand
AACGAAGGTGGACAGGATCTGGTCTACAACAGGGCGGGGCAGGCGCGTGCGCACCGCGAGCTCACCGGCGCGACAGATCGGAGACGCCGCCACCGCCATCAAGACCTGGCGCGCGGGACGGCCGCCCGCCTCGCCGACCAGTCGCTCGAAGAACAACGGGATCAGCAGATCGGCACCGCCGCTTCGCTCATAGCGCCGTAGCGAAGTCAGCCTCAGATCCAGCAGAGTACGCGCCACGATCTGTAGATGCAGAGGCAGACACGGACCGCGACGACACAAGTCGACCGCGACCGCGGCCGCAAGCCCGGCCTCGAAGAACGTGCCGGTCTGCAGGGCGGTCTTTTCGATCACGTCGGCCGCTTGCTCCTGGCCAAGGCGTCCAAGCTCGGTCCAGCTCTGAGGCGCCGGTGACAGACCCGAAGTGGGCTGCAGCCGGTCGAGCAAGTGGAAGGCGCCGCGTTCCGCACACAGCAGGAAACGCAGGCGGGGGCCAGCGGCGGTAGCGGCCGTCGCCAGCATTTCGCCCAGCTCGGCAAGCTTGGGCGCGCCGGCCGGATCGCGCAGAAGATCTTCCAGGTGATCGAGGATGAGCAGGGTGCCGCCGCTCGACGCGCGCGCCAGGCGCACCAGGTAGTCGGTGGCGTTCTCGCCCGACGCCGGCGGTTCGGCGTGCACGCGGCTGGCCGACTGCCAGAGCTCCTGATCGATGGTGCGGTAGGCGCCCACGTACAGCCCGAGTACGCCCTGTCTGGCCAGGTGGGGTACCAATCCCGCACGAAGCAGGGACGTCTTGCCGACGCCGGCTTCACCGGTGAGTGCGGTGGCGCGCGCGGCTTCTCGGGTTACCTGCGCCGCTAGCACCTGCAACTCGGCGCTGCGGCCAAAGAATATCGCCGCGCCGGCTTCGTCGTACGGGACGAAGCCGCGGAACGGGCCCGGACCCGGGATGCCACCGACGGCCATGCCGCCGCGAAGGATATCGGCTGCCGCGCATCGATGTGCGAAAAATCGCTGTGCCGCAGAGCTCGATTACGCGAGTCTGGGCTAGCCTTCCCGGATCTCGGATTCGAGCAGGTCGGGTTCTTTGTCGTAGTCGGAGATGATGATCTCGCGGTTGTGCGAGTCAGTGGCTGAGGGGGTGAAGAAGCCCTCGACCAGATCGGCGACCTCATCGTGCGAGGTACCGCGCTTGACGGCGGCGAGCGCGTAGGCGACGTGGCCATCGTCGACCACTGACATGAACCCGACACGGCGGCCGTCCTCCACCGCCCACAGGTCCCAGCATTCGGCATTCGGGGTGCGGGTCACCCGGGTGGCGTAGAAGGTGCGCGGCTCGTGGCGCGTGATGGGGGTTATCTTGGGATCGCGCGCTGCCCGCGGCTCCTTGGCACGGTCCTTGTCCTTGCCGCCGTCCTTGCCGCCGTCCTTGCCGTCACTGTCTTTGGTCACGTTTGCGGTCCCTCCATGCGTTCGATGAGAAGCGCGATGCCCTGGCCGACGCCGATGCACATGGTCGCAAGTCCGTAGCGGCCGCCGCGGCGGGCAAGTTCGTGCGCCAGCGTGCCGGCCAGGCGGGCGCCCGAGCAGCCCAGCGGGTGGCCGATGGCGATGGCGCCGCCGTTGACGTTGACCCGCGCGGGATCGAGGCCCAGCTCTTTCATGCAGGGCAGGGCCTGCGCGGCGAACGCCTCATTCAGCTCGACCACGTCGATCTGATCGACGGACAGCCCGGCGCGCATCAGGAGCTTGCGGGTCGCCGGGATCGGCCCCAGGCCCATCAGCGCAGGTTCGACGCCGGCGACCGCGCTGCCGGCGATGCGTGCCAGCGGCCTGCCGCCACTGAGCCGCGCGAGGCCCTCCGCCGACGCCAGCAGCAGCGCGGCGGCGCCGTCGTTCAGGCCCGACGAGTTTCCGGCGGTGACGGTGCCGCCCTTGCGAAAGGCCGGCGCCAGCTTGGCCAGATCGGCCGGTGTCGTGGTGGGGCGCGGGTGCTCGTCGGTGTCGACGCGCACCGGTGCCGCCTTGGCCGGGTTCCGGGCCGGAATTTCCACCGTCACTATCTCGGCGGCGAAGCGGCCGGCCGCATGCGCGGCGGCCCAGCGCTGCTGGCTTTGCCACGCGAAGGCATCCTGCGCCTCGCGGGTCACGGCGTATTTCTCGGCGACGTTCTCGGCGGTCTCGCCCAGCGGATCCGCGCCGTACAGCGCCTGCATGCGCGGGTTGATGAAGCGCCAACCCAGCGTCGAGTCGTGCATGGTCACGTCGCCGCGCGGGAACGCCTCGCGCGGCTTGGCCATGACCAGCGGCGCGCGCGACATCGATTCGACCCCGCCCGCGATGATGAGATCGGCCTCGCCGGTGGCGATGGCGCGGGCGCCGTCGATGACCGCCTGCAGGCCCGAACCGCACAGGCGGTTGACGGTCACCCCGGCCACGCTTGGGGGCAGCCCGCCGAGCAGGGCGCTCATGCGCGCGACGTTGCGGTTGTCCTCGCCAGCCTGGTTGGCGCAGCCCATGACCACATCGTCGACCCGCGCCGGATCGACGCGGTTGCGCGCGCACAGTGCCTGGATGACGGCGGCGCCCAGATCGTCGGGGCGAACCGCGCACAGCGCGCCGCCGTAGCGCCCGATGGGGGTGCGCAGCGCATCGACGAGAAACACCGGCCGCCCCGTCATCACGTCGCCATCGCTACTTGCGCCAGGGCGCGGTCAAGATCGGCTGCTTCTCCATCGCCCGCCGGGTGCGCTGCAATTCGATCTCGCTTATCAGCACCGCCGGCGCCACCGTCGACACCGGGACATAGCCGGATTCGGCGCCGCAAAAGCCGTTGAACACACCCTCGGTGTCCGAGGCGGCGACGATGCGGTTGAGTGATCCGATGGGCGTGCCGACGAACTCGACCCCGCGCACCAGGGTCTCCTTGCCGGTCTCCGCGTCCACCTTGTAGACGATGCGGGGCATACCCTTGAACGCCTGGAAGTCGTAGGTCGTGGTGTTGGTCTGCCCGCCCGAGATGTCGGCGATGATGAGACCGAAGGCCTTCTTCTGGCGGCGGATCTCGTCGAGCAGCATGTCCTTGAGCTTCGCGTAGGGCACGCGCTTGTCCGAGCGCACGATGGTGTTGGCCATGCGCCCGATGGGATCGGCGGTGCCCTCGGCGCGGCCATGGCCATTCGACTGCGCCGCGCCCTTGCCGGGCGTCCGGCTCATCAGGTAGTTGCGCAGGACCCCGTGGTCGACCAGGGTCACCGGGCGCGCGGCGACGCCCTCGTCGTCGAAGCGGTAGTAGCCATTGAGCGACACTGGCCCGCCAGCGCCGCCGGGGATCTTGCGCAGCGATGGATCGTCGATGATCGACAGGAACGTCGGCAGGATCGGCTTACCGATCTGGCCCTTGAAAGTCGCGCCCTCCTTGTTGTCGTTCTGGCGCTCGCCTTCGAGGCGATGGCCGAGCGCCTCGTGAAAGAACACGCCAGCCGCCTCGGGTAGCAGGATCGCGGGGCCGTTGTACGGATCCAGCATCGCCGCTTCGCGCAGCGCCTTGATCTCACGCGCCAGATCCTGCACCGCCTTGAGCAATCCGGCCTCGTCGGGCAATTCGGCTTCGCTTGCGCCGTAGAAGCTCTTGAAGTGCGAGATGAGCAGGCCATCCTGGGCACGGCCCACCGCCGACATGTGCACCGCCCAGATCAGGCGCTCGCTGACCAGTTCGGTGCCATCGGTGGTGATCACGTAGCGGGTCTGGTGGCTGGCCGACAGCTTGACCTGCGAATCGAACACGTCAGGCTCGCCCTTGAACGCCGCCGACACACGCCGCAGCCGGTCGCGCCAGGCGGCGCGGTCGACCTTCACGCTGACGGGAGCATCGACGCCCTTGGCGGGCGGCTCACGCGAGAAGCTGCCGACGGATGCATCCTCGACCACCTTGGTGACCCGCGCGCCGCGCTTCTTGTGCAGGGCCGACAACGCCCGCTTGTAGTGCACGTCGGTCTGCAACCACAGAGTCGCGCGCAGGGCGTCCACGTCGTCGTCAAGCGGCGCGGCTATGGGCGGCTCGTAACGATCGAAGTCGTCCATGTCGCCGAACATCTTGTCGGCCGATTCGTCAGCGGTGTTGTCGAAGTGGTAGTCGCCGACGCGGACCTCGACGGTGGCCTGGCGGGCGTCGACGTGGCTATCCTCGAAGATGCCGCCGAAGCGCGCCGACACCTCGGTCTCGTCATAGTCGCGCATCAGATACCGGATGAAATACGGGCCGTCCTCGCCGGTAAGCTTCAACCGAGCCTTCGACCGGGTGATCTCCTGCTTCAACGCCGATAGGACGGTCAGGCGGCGGTCGGCGGCCGGGGCGGCCAGTGCCGGATTCACGACGGCGGCAACCAGCAGACAGAACAGCCACGGGGGCGGACGGCGCGAGGACCGGGCGAGTGCGGTGGTATCGAGGGTGTTCGTCTGGCTCATCCGGCGAGCCCCTGCCTAACCCGGCGTGGCCTTTCCCGCAACACGCTGGTAGCCTCCGCGGCCTTCGAGCCATGGCCAAGATCAACTCGCATTACCAGAAGCTGCAGGCAGGTTATCTGTTCCCCGAGATCGGGCGCCGCGTGCGCGCTTTCACCGCCGCCAACCCGGCGGCCAAGGTGATTCGCCTGGGTATCGGCGACGTGGTGTTGCCGCTGCCGGCGCCCATCGTGGCCGCGCTGCACGCCGGTGCCGACGAGATGGCACGCGGGGACACCTTCAAGGGTTACGGGCCCGAGCAGGGCTACGACTTTCTGCTGGACGCCATCGCCGCCGACTACCGCCGCCAGGGCGCGCAGGTCGCCGCCGACGAGGTCTTCGTGTCGGACGGATCGAAATGCGACACCGGCAACATCCAGGAGATCTTTGCCGCCGACAGCGTCGTCGCGGTCACCGATCCGGTGTATCCGGTGTACGTCGACACCAACGTGATGGCGGGCCGGACCGGCGTCGCCGATGAACGCGGCCGCTACGCCGGCCTGGTGTACCTGCCGACGACCGCCGAGAACGGCTTCGATCCAGAGCTGCCGGACCGGCGCGTGGATCTGGTCTATCTGTGCTCGCCCAACAACCCGACCGGCGCCGTCATGTCGCGTGC
>JANPCZ010000117.1:0-9113 GCA_031431215.1 Myxococcales bacterium | reverse complement strand
CACTGGAACTACCCGGCACGGTGGTTCTTCCGCGCTTCGTTGCTGCGGGGCGAGTTCCCGAGCTGGAACCCTGATCAGGGCCTCGGCTTCTCGGTGTTCGGAAATCCGCTGTACAGCGTGTTCTACCCGCCGAACTGGCTGTTCCTGCTGGGCAGCGACGAGTGGGTCGCGGGCATGCTGACGTGGCAGAGCTTCGGCCACATGGTCTGGGGCAGCGCCGGGGTGCTGCTGCTGTCGCGGCGGTTGGGGGCGTCTTCGCTGGGTGGGCTGGTGGCGGCGGTGGCGTGGGGCCTGAATGGCTACACCACAGCGATGTGGACCGCGGGCTTGTTGTTGCTTGCCGGCGCGTGGGTACCCTGGATCGCGCTCGGGTTTCTGGCGCTCGCGCGTGCCCTGCGCGATGGCCAGCAACTGTTCACGCTCGGGCTGGTCAAGGCCGCGGTGCCGATCGCGATGGCGGTGCTGCTCGGCGAGGTTTTCATCGCGATGATCGGGATCGGGTTCGGGATCACGCTCACTCTTCTGGCAACCCTCGCGCGCCGTGGTGCCAGCGACGCGCAGATGGGCGCGGCGCCGGCGTCGCCGCCAAACTGGCGCTGGGTGGTAGCGCTTGTGGCCGCGCCGGTGCTGGGCGGGATGGTCGGGACGGTGGTCATCTTGCCGGCGCGAGCGATCGCTGCAACCACCGAGAGAGCCTTCCCTCTGATCAGGGTGCTGGCCGAGGCCTGCTCGCTGCACCCGCTGCGCCTGGTCGAGTTCGTGGCGCCGGGCTCCATGGGCTACGCGTACGAGAGTTACCCGGCGGCGCGCATAGTTGGCGAGCCGCTGCTCTCCGGCCTGCCGCTTTCGTTTAGCGTCTACATGGGCGCCGCCACCGTCGCGCTGGCGCTGCTGGCCTTCGGGCGCGGGCGGCGCCTGCCGGTGCTGCTGGCAGCGCTGGCGCTGCTGGTGCTGGTCATCAGCTTTGGCAGGCACACGCCGGTTCACAACTGGCTGCGTACGGTGGTGCGGCCGCTAGCGTACATGCGCTATCCCGAGAAATACGTCGGGTTGCTGGTGGCGTGCGTGGCGGTGCTGGCGGGGCTTGGAACCACGCGGATGTTTTCGGGACGTCCGCAGCCGTGGCGTCGCACCGTCGGATTCCTCGCGCTGTTGGTGCTCCTGGGCACTCTGGCGGGCGCCCTGTTCCCGCCCGACCTGGCGCCATCGATCCGGCAGGGTGCGCTGCTGGGTGTGGTGGCGGTTCTGGGCGTGCTGGCCGCGCAGTACCTGGCGCCGCGCCGGCCGCGGGCCTCGGCCGCGATCCTGATCCTGTGCGTCGCGTGCGATCTGGCCGCGGCGGCGTGGCCGCTACAGGGCTTCGGGCCTCGAGGGATCGCGACCGCCGTACCGCCGGCTGCGGCGGCGATCCAGCGGGACTTCGGGAGGCGCATCGAGCGCCCAAGGCTCTATCGCTCGGAGAAGGTTGAGGACTCGGTGCCCAGATGGGTGCGGGCGACATCGAACCCTGAAGGTGAGCACCGTTCGATGCAGACCCTGATTCACAATACCGTGGCTACTTTCGGCATCGGCACTCTGCCGGGCTACGATGCTGCGATCCCGACGCCGCTCAGGGCGGTGTGGCTCTCGGGCGAGAAGACGGGTCAGAGCGTGCTGCGTCTGCTTGGCATCAACTACGCCATCCTGCCTATCGACGAGCCTGCCGACAGGACCGAACGACGGGTCGGCATCGAGCCCATGATGGATCCGCTGCCGGGCGCGCGGTTGTACCGGGTGCCGGGCACGCTGCCGCGCGTGTATCTCGCCGGCCGCGCCGAGGTCTTGAGTGACGAGTACGCCCTCAGGCGGGTGTTCGATGCCGACGTGCTGACAGGTGGCAAGGTGCTCCTGGCTCCCGATGCCGCGGTACCACCGGCGGCCCTTGATGGCGTAGCGGCCCGGGCGGGCGAGTGCCGGCTCGCGAGCTTCGCGAACGCCCGCATCGTCGCGCACTGTCGTGCCGACCGGGAGGCGATAGCCGTCTTCCTCGAGCAGAGCGATCTGGGCTGGCGCGCCGAGGTCGATGGCCACGCGGCGCCGCTCCATCGCGCCAACCTGATGGTCCGCGGGGTGCGGCTCGGTCCCGGCGAGCACACCATCGTCCTGTCGTATCACCCACCTGCGCTGGCCGCTGGCATCGTTGGGTCGGGCTTGGCCATTGCGTCTCTCACGGGCCTCGGCCTGGCCGGCTTGCTCCGTCGGCGCCGCGAGCAGGGAGAGCCAGCGAAGGCCTAGCGCTGGCCAGCAGGCAGTCGCTCAACCTATCGAAGGTGCGCTCCCTGCCATGGTCCGGGAGGGGGGGCCGTTTCCGTTGCACACGCTTGCTGACGTTAGACGCCGCGCTGCTCCGATCCGTGTTACGTCTGACGGATACATGCCTCCCTGGAAGGCGGTTCGGGGCTTCGGAGTATTCTGCGATGGTACAGTGAATCCAGGGTAGCCCGTCCACCCGCCACGTTGTTGCGTTTCAACCTTCGCACCCACAAGGAGCCGTGAGCCGGGCCTCTCTTGCCCGCTCCGGGCTGATGCGCGTCTTGCCCGACGTGGTTCTCGTGCTGCTCGGCGTGACGCTGCGGCTGTTCTTGGTTGGGAACTTCGATCCCTGGTGGGGCTACGACGCCGAAGGGCACATCCGGAATATCGACCACTATCACGACCCAGGCGGCATCCCTCCGCTCGGATTCTCCCGAGAGGCGTACCACCCCCCGTTGTTCTACGCGGCGACCGAGCTCATGATGCGCCTGATGCCCGAGAGCCTGTGGCCGCTCGGGCACTGGCGGGCCGCCGGCGGGGTTTTGCCCGCGGCGCTGAAGTTGCTCCAACTCATTCCGGTAGTGGCTTCTGCCCTGCGCCTTTCGATCCTCGCCGTTGGGTTGCGCGCGTATCTTCCGGGCCGTCCCCACGCCCGCTTCTGGGCACTGGCACTCGCCGCCGTCCTGCCGGTATCCGTCCACCAGGACGCCATGGTGTCCAACGAGTGCCTGAACATACTTTTCGTGGCGCTCGCCCTCCTGGTGATGCCCTGGGCGTTTCGTGACGATTTGCGGGCCAAGCCGGCCGCGGTCCTGTTGGGCATCTCCATCGGCCTCGCGCTGCTCAGCAAGTATTCGGCGTTCGTCGCGGCGGCGGTAGTGGGGCTGGGGGCCATTGTGTTCATCGCAGCCGGCTACCGCATGGGTCGCCCAGTCGGCCGCGGGCGGCTGGTCACGTGGAGCCTTTGCGGGATCGCGGTCTTTTCCGTCGCGGGCTGGTTCTATGCACGCAACTACGCCCTGTACCAGAAGATCACGCCCACCCCGTACGATCGATCGGGGTGGGATGGCGACCTGTATGGATCGACTGGTGCCGAGCGAACGCCCTACCTGTTGCGTCGGCCGCCACGATTTTTTTTCGGCTGGTCGGGCGACATCTTTCGCGCTCCGTTCTGGCCCGCCACGTTGACTGCCGAAGGGTCGTTGCTGCAACCGGTTCTGGTGGCCAGCACATTCGTGGATTTCTACGACCACGGCTTCTCCGGTGCCCCTCTCGAGTACCCCCGCGCCGATGACTTGAGGGTCAACGGCCGGGTCCTTCGCCGCACCGCCTTGACGGCTGCTCGCATCTCTTTCGTGGGAGGCGTCGTCATTTGCCTGGCGACGGTTGTGTCGTGGGGAGTGGCGATGGTGTGCAGCCGCCGTCGCCGTGACTTCGTCGCCATCACGGTCCTTCTGCTACCCGTTATCGCCGTCCTCGGCCAGATCCACTATGCGGTGACCTACCCGATCGAAGAGCATGGCGTCGTGAAGGGGGCGTACCTCATGTTCGCCGCGCCTCCTCTGCTAGGGTTGTTTGGTCTAGCGGTCGAGGATCTCTGGTGTCGTCGTCGTACCAAGCCACTGGCGGTTGTCCTGATGATGGCTCTCGCGGCGGTCGCCACCTATACGCTGACCTCCCTCTGGCTCGGTACCAACCCGTCGTAGCTGACGCTAGGCCGGGGCTACCGGCTCAAGCCCGCCTAGATCCGGGGCCCCGCCTCGCAGACGATCGTCGTACTTTGGCCTGGCATCACCCGATGGGTTACCACCGCATCGACGTTCGCACCGGCGCAATGCCGATCGCCCGTGGACTGCGAACCGCTGCGGTCCATGTCGTAGAGCACGCGAATCCAGATCTCGCCGCAGGGGCTGTTCGAGATCGGCACGAGACGCGCGCCTGAATCGGGGTCCGCAGGCAGCACCACGGAAAAAGTGGGCCTCGCCGCCGGCAGCCAGCCAGAGGTCACCAGGGTAGGCGGCAGGCCACCCGACGGAGGTCGCAGTTCGATCGACGCTGGACAACCCAAGAACCTCGCGATCACCAGACCGCCGCGCTGGAAATCGGGGACGAACCCACGCTCGCGCAGAAGCGCAAGATCGGCCAGCCGACCGTGGAAGATCACGTCCTCGTAGTCGGGGCCGAAGGACAGCATGTGGGTCAGTGCGCGCACCCGGACCGCTGGATCATCGTTCTCCCACAGCTGCCATTCGTGCCCGCGAGCGGGCCGCGCCGGCATGGGCAGACCACCGGGCGGCGCCCTATAGGCCAGATCCTGAATGCCGCCGAAGCCGGCGAACAGGTACGCCGGAACACCCCCTTGCTGGACGGAGTAGAGCGCGCCCAGGTGCCAGTTCGTGCGCACGAACGGAACTGCGCGCCCCCACTCGTCTGCAGCCTCGCCTGCGGGCGGCTCGACGATGAGGGGCAGCCGTGGCCCGTGCCTGCGCACGGGGGCGTCGAGACCAGCCAGGAGGTCCTGGTTCGCGTGTCGCAGATCCAGGTTGTGGCTCCAGCCCCATGCGACAGAAGCCGCCGCGAACATGAACAGGGCGAGGCAGGCAGCGACTGTCGCCCGCAAACGCACGAACCAATGGACAGGTGCGAGTAACGCTAGCAGCGTAACGCCCAGCGGTGAAAAACGTACGCTGAAGAATTCCCAGCCGACCACATGGAGGGGCGACAGCCAGGCGACGACAAGACAAGTGCCACCCACGATCAGCAGGGCGCGTTCGCGCGGGTCGGCTCCCAGCCGACGCAACCTGACCGCGGCGCCGAGCCCGAGCAGCGCAAACCCCACGGCCGGCCACGCCCGCCAGCTTGGGCCTGACACGAAGCCGCGCCCGATCAGAATGGTTCGCTCGACGAACGTAGGAAAGGTGGTGTACGTGTTGACCGGGTCTGACCCATACACGGCCGCTGCGACGGCCAGAGCGACCAGTCCGGCGGGCGTCCCCAAAAGAACGGCGCCGCCCAGAGCGCGCAAGCGGGCACCCGCGGGGGCGCGAAGAAAAGCGTAGAGTGCGACGCTAAGACCCAGCAGCGCCGCAGGGACGACGTGAGCCACAGCCTCGATCAGAAGCAGCGTGGCCAGGCCAAGGCGGGTGCGCACGGTCCAGGTCGAAGGCGCAAACGCGAGCGCGAGCACGAAGAAGCCGATCCCGACGGACAGGTAGTAGGAAAACAGTCCCATGTAGAAAAGCCACTGAAGCGCTGTCGCGAAACCCAGCAGCCCCAGCCACTGGCGCCCGTGACCGAGCGTCGCGGCCAGCGCCATCACGCCCCACGCCCAAACGAGCGCAAACACACACAGGGTGACGCGGACCGCTGGACGCCACGGCATCAGCCTGCCGAACAGGCCGACCGAAAGCTCGAACCCTATGTCTGTGACTGCGCCTCCGCGCTCGAGGTAGCGACCGTAGCCAGCACTCGCGTCGTCGAGGTGTCGGAGCGCGTGCGCCGCGAAGATATGCTGGGGCCCGTCGTTGGTCGGCAGGTAATCCACCCAGGCCACCGTCATGATCAAGAAGATTGACAGGCCCAACGCGGCGACCAGAAGCCAGCGACCCGACATCCACTCATCCTAAGGGGCCCGAGGTTCGACCCCGACGTTTTTTGTCAGTGCGGTGACCAGGAACGGCTGACGAAATTCGCTCCGCGGGGGCCCGGCCAGCGCCTCGACGATCAGCGGGTGGGGGCCGGGGCAGGTGTTCCTGGCAATCTCGCGTGTAGGCGGATCGCGGACACGCCGGTTTTCGGTCGTGGCACGGCCACTGCAAGTGCTCTCTTTCGTGAGGGCAGTACGCGCCCTCGACGGCTCGCAAGAATCGCAACAGGAGGAAAACGAATGTTCATCAAAGGGCGCAAGAAGAATTCAGGTTTCACGCTGGTGGAACTCATGATCGTCGTGGCGATCATCGGTATTCTGGCCGCGGTGGCCATTCCGGCTTTCACCCGGTACGTGAAGAAGGCTCGTACCACCGAGGCCACACAGCATCTGAACAAGATGTGGGCGGGTTCTCTCACCTATTTCGAGGCGGATCACATGCTGGCGGGTAGCGTGCTGGCTCCCAAGCAGTTTCCTGGCGCCGCTGCGGCCGTCATCGCTGGCGCGGACTGTGGCTGCCAGACCGGCGGTCGCTGCCCCGGTAACGATCCCCTCTTCAACACGGACCCAGTCTGGACGGCGCTCAACCTGTCGATCCCGGATCCGCACAACTACAAGCCTGCGTACAGCGGCGCCGGCGTGGGTACGTCGTCGTTGTTCACGGCGCAGTCTGTAGGCAATCTGGACTGCGACGCAGTTACCGCCACCTTCCAACGCAACGGCGCCATCAACGCGACCACCGGTGACGTGACCGGCAGCCAGGCGCCACTCATCACCAACGAGCTCGAGTAGCTCTCTCGACCCGGCTCGTTTCGCAACCCCTGGCGGGGCAGCCCGCCGGGGGTTTTTCGTGTGCGCCCATCATGGGCGCTGTCTTGCGGGTGCAAGTCCCGCCGAAAGGAGACCATCCTGAACGAAGCGAACCGCAACTGCGGAAGGGCGACCGACCGTGGGGAGGAAGCGGGGAGCGAAACCGCGCGCCGATGTACAAGAACCGGATCCGAGGCGACGCCGAGCGGGGCGAGCGGGCAAGTGACCGCGAAGCCGCGATGGTCAAGGCTCAGGCGGCGTAAATCCGGCGGCGGTGCGGTGAAGGACAGCGCTCTTACCTGGGGAGATCTCGTTTGCGCCTGAAAGGGCGACGCGCAAGCGGCGCGAGAAGTCAGCAGAGGTCGTAGTAGCCGAAGGCGGCGAAGGACCGAACGAAGAGGAGAGCGAAACGAACGTGAGTCTCGCAGGCAAACGGCCTCAGATGTCCAGGCAACTGGAGCTACCGCTTTCGGGTAGGGGTGAAGCCCCGAGAGGAACGCGGAGCGAGGAAGCGTCGGCGGCGACCCACGAAAACGAGCGCTCGGGAGCGAGCGGCCTGATGGAGCTTGCGTGCGAGCGCAAGAACCTCCAGGCCGCGTTGAAGCGAGTGAGAAGGAACAAGGGCGGCCCGGGCATCGACGGGATGACGGTGGATGAATTGCCAGCTCACCTGCGCGAACACTGGCCCCGGTTGCGCGAGCAACTGCTGTCGGGGACGTACCAGCCCGCGCATGTGAAACAGCAGCTCATTCCGAAAGCAGCAGGTGGGATGCGCAAGCTTGGCATCCCAACGGTGCTCGACCGATTCATCCAGCAGGCCCTGCTACAGGTCCTGCAGCCGATGTACGACGCGGGCTTCTCGGAGCATAGCCACGGCTTCCGGCCTGGACGCCGCGCACACGACGCCATCGTCGAGGCGCAGCGATACATCCAGGGAGGACGCAAGTGGGTGGTGGACGTGGACTTGGAGCAATTCTTCGACCGCGTGAACCACGACGTGCTCATGGGAAGACTCGCGAAGCGCATCGGTGATCGCCGCATGCTGGGGCTCATCCGCCGCTACTTGGAGGCCGGAATTCTGGCCGACGGGTTGGCGACCGAACGGCACGAGGGCACGCCGCAAGGCGGTCCCTTGTCGCCGCTACTCGCCAACGTGCTGCTCGACGAAGTAGACAAGGAGCTGGAAAAACGCGGGCACACGTTTGTGCGCTACGCCGACGACTGCAACGTTTATGTGCAATCGCGGCGCGCGGGCGAACGGGTCATGGCGCTGCTGCGGCGGCTCTACGCGGAACTCCGGCTCCGAATCAACGAGTCGAAAAGTGCGGTGGGCCTGGCGACCAAACGAAAAATCCTGGGCTATTCCTTCTGGAACGCACCTGGGAAAATCGTGAAGCGCCGGGTGGCGGGCAAAGCCCTTGCCACGATGAAAGAGTGCGTCCGTCTCATCACGAGGCGGACGGGTGGCCGGAGCATCGAACAGGTCTGCGGGAAATTGCGGAGCTACCTCGGTGGCTGGAAGGAATACTTCCGGCTGGCCGAGACGCCGCGCGTCTTCGCGGACCTCGACGAATGGATTCGCCACCGCCTCCGAGCCATCCACCTGAAGCACTGGAAACGAGGGCGCGTCATCTATCGCGAGCTTCGGCGGCGGGGACTGTCCCACGTCGGGGCCGCGAAGGTGGCGGTCAACGGCCGGCGCTGGTGGCACAACTCGGCGCTCCTCATCAACGTGGCCTTTCCCATCAGCTACTTCGACGCGCTGGGCGTACCCCGGCTCGCCGCGTGACCTCAACCCTTCGAACCGCCCGGTGCGGACCCGCATGCCGGGTGGTGTGGGAGGGGTCCGCTTCGGCGGCCCCTATCCCGATCGCTGCTCGGCGCCCCAGACAGCGCCCCCACCGGGCACCGCCTACCGCTCAACCAACAGGGGTGGCGTTCCTGAGTGGGCCACAAAGGTTTCCTGCAAAGGGCTGTCTGGCCGGGGTGGGGCGTGCGTGTGAAGCGCCGAGGAACGCAGGGTTCAGGGCCCGCGCTCGCAGCGCGCCTCGTCAACACTTTTGGCGCAGGCTGTTTGAGCGCAGAGAGGTAAGCGGTCAATGAACCCCGTCTTCCGCCAAGGCCCCTGAACGAGGAAGCTACGTGTCCATGTAGATCAACGTGGACACGTATGTCAGAGATCAGCACAGAAGTGGTTGGCCGACTGGTGCTTAGGCGCAAGCACGATGGCCGATGCGTTTATGACCCGCAGGTTAAGGCGCAAATCGTTCAAGCCTGCTTGCAGCCCGGGGTGTCGGTGGCGCGAATGGGCCTGCAGTGCGGCGTCAACGCCAACCTGCTTCGGCGGTGGATTGGTGAGCGGCGC
>JANPCZ010000116.1:0-4739 GCA_031431215.1 Myxococcales bacterium | reverse complement strand
CGGTTGTTCTGTCGGCGCAGCACGCGATCGTCGGCCGGGTCGAACAGGGTGCCGTTGTCGCTGGGGTAGCGGAAATCGCCCCGCGATCCGACCAGGTTGACGGCCGCCAACCCACCCAGCGTGGCGCCTGCATACGCCGCCTCCACGCCCGCGAAGCCAGTCATGAACGATCCCCCGCCCGAGTAGGCCGACAAGCCAGACACCTCTGGCACCGAGCCCGTCAGCGACACGACGCCACCCAGGCCCGAGGCGCCGAACATCAGCGGCGTCATGCCCCGGTAGACTTCGATTCGATCCGCGCGCGTCAGGGTCAGAAGGCCGAGATCGACCGCCGGCGCGGCTGCCGTGTTGAGTGGCACGCCGTCGACGTACACCTGCACCTGATTCGCGGTCGATCCGCGCAGCGACAGAGTGGCCAGCGAACCCATGCCGCCATAGCGGGTCACGTGCACGCCCGGCAACTCGCCCAGCAGCAGCGGCAACGACTCGGCGCTGCGCAAGGTGCGATCGCTGGTGATGACAGAAGCGGATGCCGCCGCGTCCTCTCGTGGCTCGGTCGGCACCGGCGCGGGCGCTGTCACCACGGTTTGGTACTGGCCGGTCCCGGCCGGCTCAGCCCCAAGCGCAACCGCGGGCACGCCCGACATGGCCGCCAGGGCGACAATGAATTGCGCGAATTTTCGTTGGCCAGAACGAGCGATCTCCGCGCCCGCTGAGGCCGTCGGCGACTCCATGGAAAAACCCCTTTTCCCGACGAGGAAAAAGGGGCATGCGCGCGACCGCCATGCCCGACTGTTCCTCCCCGGGAGAGTCGGACGGTTGCGTTCGCGGGCAGGTCTCCTGGCTCGGGGGTCTCGCGCTGTGGCGCTCGTGCGCCGCAACGCTGCGCTGGTCTCGGCCTTCCCAGGTTCTGCGACCCAGTGGCTACTTCGAGACCCGCTTCCCCCTCACAGTGGCGGGACCGCGCCGGATTCACACCGGCTTCCCTCAGCGGACCCATTTGGGCCCGCACCCGCGATCGCTATTCGGTTGTCAGGAAACGCGGCAACCTAAGCCTCGCCGAGGTTCCCTGTCAAGCGTCGCCGTCGGGCTCGTCGGTGCCGGGCGGGGCGCCTTCGTCCTCGCCGGTGCCGCTGGGGCGGAAGTCGTCGGGCTTGACGCCGAAGTGGGACATCCAGCGGTGGATCTGCATACGCGCCTTGCCCATGTCACGTGCCACAGCGCTGACATTGCCGGCGCGCAGGCGCAAGAGCCGCACCACTTCGGCATGCAATTCTGGCCCCGACAGATCGGTCGGGCCGGCGACGCGCGGCTCGGCCGACAGGTGCTTGACGTCGATCTCCTTCTCGTCGCGCCCAAGCTCGATCGCCGCTTGCAGCACGCGTTCGAGCTCGCGCACATTGAGCGGCCAGCGCCGTTCGAGCAGCGCGCAGCACGCGTCGGACGTGATCCGGTAGCCGCCGCCGTCCTTGCCGGCATGGCGTTCGAGGATGGCCGCCGTCAAGAGGCCGAGGTCTTCCACGCGCTCCCGCAGCGGTGGGATCTCGATGGTGAAGCCCGACAAGCGGCCGAGCAGATCGGCGCGAAACTTCCCCTCGCGCACCAACTGGTCGAGGCTTTGCTGTGTGGCGGCGATGACCCGCAGGTCAACCTGCACCGACTGGTTCGATCCCAGGGCCATCACCTGGCCATCCTGCAGCACGCGCAGGAGCTTGGCCTGGCTTGCGAGCGGCAGGTCGCCAATCTCGTCGAGTAGCAAGGTGCCCTCGGTCGCGCTGCGAATGAGACCCAGGCGATCTTCGCGCGCGTCGGAGAACGCGCCCTTGCGGTAGCCGAACAATTCGCTCTCGACCAGGGTCTCGGGTAGTGCCGCGCAGTTCACCGCGACGAACTTGCCCTTGCGCTTCGACAGATCGTGGATCTCCTGCGCCAGCACGTCCTTGCCGGTGCCGGTCTCGCCCACCAGCATGATGGGCACCCGCGAGGGCGCCAGGTTGACCGCGGTCTGAAAGATATGTGCCAGCGCCGGCACGAAGGTGGCGAGCCGAGGCGAGCCGCCCGCGCGATGGGCCTGCGAATCGACCACGCTGCCCACTTTGCGCAGGAGAAACGCGCTGCGCCCCACCACGAACCAGTCACCGTCGCGGGCCGGCGCCCGGCGGATGGTGCGGCCAAGCAACCGCGTACCGTTGCGCGAGCCCAGGTCCTCGATCCACGCGCCCTGGTCGGCCTCGGGCAGCACGCGCACGTGATCGCTTGAGATGGTCTGGTCTGGCACGTCGATGCGAGCCTTGCCGTCACCCAGCGAACTTGCCGCCATCGGCCCACCGCGGCCGATGACGATCTCCTTGACGCCCGCCAGGTCGAAGGCCATCCCGCCCAGGGCCGGCTTTTCCCCGCACAGGACGAGGTGCAGGCACATATGCGCTCCCGCAGCGCTGGCAGGTGCCGGCCGGTACTCGGGTCTGGTCTTGTCCATGGTCGTCCCGGCTGCAGCGGGCAGAGCCGGGCGCGGGTCAGTCTAGCCCAGGGCCGGCGGAAAACTCAGCATCGAAAGCGCAGGAGCCCCGGTGCCGTGCGCTGGGGCTCAGCTGAGCGCGGCCTCGACCACCTTGCCGCTGGTGACGTTGGCATCGACCACGGTCCGGTTCAGGCCAGCTGCCGCCGCGAGGGTCTTGCTCATGGCGCCCAGTGTCTCGCCGAACGCGATGTCGCCGCCGCCCGGGACGCCCTTACCCGATTTCGAATCGATAGGCGTTGCGTAGTAGTCGCCCGCCTTGGACTCGAGGCCGCCGACCACGCCGGCCTTCAGGCTCTTGCCGATCATGATGGTGGCGTGATGGCTCGCCCAGTGGTCGCGACCGGCAATGCCGTTCTTCTTCAGTGTGCGGCCGAAGACATTGTAGGCCGCGAACACGACCCTGTCCTCAAGCCCGAAGGTCTTCAATGTCTCCCACAGCGCGCCGATGCGCGGGATGGACTGGACGTGACCTGGCACCTCGGACTTCTGCAGGCCAGCATCGGTGTGGTTGTCGCCACCGAAGCCAAAGCGCATGGCGATGACCGGCGCAACGTTCATCCGGATCAATGCCACCGCGGCCAGTAACTGTCCGTCCGAGCCATCGGACTTGATGTCGGTCAGCATGCCGAGGAGATCCTCGGACAGGGAGCTCGACTGCTTGCGCGAGATGGCCAGGCCGTCGATGAACTGCTTCTGCGCCGGGCTACCCTGCTCCTTGGCGTACTTGTAGATGCCGTCGATGGTGGTGTCGCGCAGTGCCGCCAGATTGGAAAGCCCCAGAAATGCGCCGGTCTTGGGCCGTGTCAGCACGTCGCGCAGGCCGGTGGGCGGCAGGTTGGGCAGTCCGCGACCGTAGATCGTGAGGATCTCACCCGCGCCGATCGATACCGGCTCGGTCTGAACACAGCCCAGGCACGGCGCCGTGCTCTTGGCGATGATCGCTGGCAGCTGTTCTTGGTTCGCGGTGCCGCCCATGACCCGCAAGACCTTCTGCAAGTTCGAGTGGTTGTTGGTCAGCGTGGCGTGGTGGAAGAACACCGTCCGGTCGAGCACCCACTGCGGCAGCGTCGACCAGATCTGAGCCCCGGTGACATCGCGGCTGCCCAGCTTGAACGGCGTCGCCGCCATGGGGTTGGCTCCGGTGACCGGGTCGGGTGGTGCGTGGGCGATGTCCGGGAAGTCGTAGGTACCGGGCACGTTGGCGTTCATCGGATCGCCGGCGCCCGAGGTGCTGATGATGAGGTACTTGGCCTTGGCCTTGTCACCCGCCGCGCAGGACAGCGTCTCCAGGGCGAGCGCCTTGCGGGTCAGGAACACCGACACGGGCAACCCCGTGGCCAGCGCCTTCAAGCCCGCGTAACCCGTCCCGAACAGCGCGCTTTCGATAATCTGCCGTCGACTAGCGTTCATGACGTTGTCCTCCTAGAGGCCGAGAGCCAGGGCGTAAGGTGATGCGCAGGCCACGATGAAGGTGGAACGAAGCGCGTCGGCCGGTTTCGCGCCCGCCTTGATTGCCTCCGCCAGGTGGTCGGTGAGCATTTGCTTCATCGGCGCTGCGCGCGGGTCGCTTGGCGCAAGCCCCATGACCGTGCCGACGTAGTCGGTGATGGCCTCGTCGCGACGCCCGATGGGCGTCGATGCATAACGGCTGGTCGCGCCAGCGTCGACCACCAGCGTCGAGACATAGGTGCACAGGTTCTCGGCGGCAGCGACGAAGAACATGCTGGGATCGTGGGGCATGAGTGGCTCTTCCTCGCCGCGGTTGTAGCCAGCTCCGGGCACCGACAGCGCCAGGTTGCGGCGCTGGGCGTTGCCGCCCGGCTCAAGGCCGCAGACGTTGACCAGCTTGAGGCGGTTTTCGAGCGATGAACACATGGCCTCCCGACGCATGATGCTGATGACCGTGCCGGTCGCGGTTGCAGTCGTCGTCTTGGTCGCGTAGGTGACCAGCGGCGACGAGAACAGCTCGCGGATGAGCACGTTGAACTTGAAGCCGCTGTCCTTGAATTTCATCGCCACGCGCTTGAACTCGACATCGGTCTCGTTGCATGCGGTCGAGTTGGCGAACTGGCAGAACTTCTGTGTCCACGCAGCCGCGAACCCCGGGTGGGTGGCGATGCCCTTGCCGAAGGTCGCGATCCCGCTGCCAGTGGTGGCCGGAGCCCCGTCGACCGCGAAGGTACCCATCGCCGGGATCGGGTACTTCGGGTTCATCGGG
>JANPCZ010000115.1:0-3939 GCA_031431215.1 Myxococcales bacterium | reverse complement strand
CGACACCAGCCGCGAAGCCGGCCGATAAGCGCGCCCATCAAGGCGCGCTGGCCGGCGCAGCCATCGCCCCAGCACCTCATGTTCCACCTCACCTCGCCACCGCGATCGATCACCCGCGATCGCGTGTCAGATCACCCACTGATTCTGTTGGAGAGCCGGGTTTTAGGGAAGGCACTTGGCTTGGTGAAGGTGGTCGTTGTACTCATGACCGTGTGTACTGCGGGCGCGTGCAGCGAGGTCTTGGCCCAGACATCACTGGCCTCAAGCTATACAGGTCAGAGGGTCAAGCTTCCCGGCCATCCCGAAGTATGGGTGGTCATGGACGGCACGCGGCGCTGGATTCCGGATCAGGGCACTTACGGAAACCTCTGGTCGACGCCGGCTCATGATTCGAATCCGGAGATCAGTGGGATACCAATCGGTTCGCCACTGTCGCCCGGCGCGCACGTGGTACGAATCGGTACGTGCGCCATCTGTATAGGGTCGTGTCCGGAGGATCCGAGACGCTTTCTTGAGTCGAATGGTCAACTCCGTCACATTGTGTCGCCTGCCGTGTTCGATAGGTACGGCTTCGATTGGAACAAGGTGATCGAGCACTGTGGTCCATATACTGCGGGGCCCCCGATATCGAACTAGTCGCAGGTCCGCGTTACCGAAAGGACTGCCCAATGCAAACGTCTCTCTTTTTGCCACGCCTCGTGCTGACAATCCTCGTCTGTTCTTGGGCAATTGGCGCTAATGCTGACACACCGAACGAGCGGAAAGTATCAAGTACGCCAAAGGACTACGATAACTGTTGCACATGCGACGGAAAAAGTTTGTATCACCTGTTCCACGATGTCTGGCTGTTGCAAATGCGGTTCGGTGCCCTCGATTACGTGCGGCGAGTGCAACCCCCCTGCAGAGCCAATGGCAACGAATGGTTCGCCGAACCCATCCAAGCCCTTGGATACTTCCGCGTCCGCGCCGAAGTGCCAAAAACACGGCTTCGGGTGTCACTCATGTGTCGCAGACAACATATGGGGCGCACTATTCATTAAGAGGATTGTACGCAACAATGTGACAAAATCTGTGGGACTGAACCGGCGATAACGAAGGTCAAGCAGAGTCAATTGAAATCGCTGTCAACGGGGCGACCAGTGAAGCAGCTGGCTGGAAAGGCGCTGGAGCGAATCGGTGTCAAGTATTTGGAGGTATCGGCAGACCAGGGACAATCGTGCGGGATTCCCCGTCACCATGATGCGTGTCCCGGGGCGGGGCTACTCGATGTCACTGATCCTGGCTGCACAGCGAATTGCCCTGCGGGAGGACGTGCCGTGTGCCTGAATAGCAGCTGCGTCGGTAATCGTTGGACCCAGAGCTTTTGCTATTGCTCCCAGAACTGATCTGCGAGCCGCCTGGAGGGCGGGGAGCGGCGGCGGAAGGCACATACGTGAAGATTGACGCATAGCGCTGGCGGCGCGCGCGCGACCTTGCGCCGCTTCTTCGAGATCGATCGCCAGCACATCGCGGTCGCCGCGCTGAAGGCGCTGGCCGACCAGGGCCAGCTCGATCGCGCCATCGTCGCCGCCGCCGTGGCCCGCTACGGCCTTGCGACGGAAACCCCCGATCCCTGGCAGTGCTGAGACGCGGGAGAGCAACCTTGCCGCTAAGGCTCGGCCAAAGCCAGGTGGATGGCCAACGCGCGATCGACGTGGGCGAGCGCATCCGGTGAAACCCGCCCCGCCTTCGCGACGACGCGGCTGCGGTCATAGGTGGTGACGGCAGAGGCGTTGGCGACTCGTGCGGCTTTCATGGTCGAGCGGGGCGCACGCAAGTCGATGTTGAAGGGCTGGGCCGCGCGCCGGGCGTCGTACGACAGTGTTGGCACCACGGTTATGGTTGCGGCGAAGCGGTTGGCCAGATCGTTCGAAACCACCACACAGGTGCGTGTCTTGCGGGGCTCGACCCCGATCGAAGGATCACAATTCACCCAGACGACGTCGCCGCGTACAAACGCGACAGGCTCAGTCTTCTTCATTGCCAATCACTTCGAGTGCGCCTGGCTCCCAGTCGTCGAGCGACTTGCGAGCGTCTGCGTGAGCGCTGGCGTACGCGTCCGCCCACAGCTTGCGCCGCTCGACGCGTTCGCGGTGCGATACCGCCTGTCGTAAGAGCGCACGGGCGTGTTTGGCCACCGGCACCCCAGCCTTGCGAGCGTCGCGACTGACCGCCGCAAGCGTGTCTTCGTCAAGTGTCAAATTGAGACGACCCATGACACGAATCATGAGCCTGATATGACCCGCTGGCAATGCCGAAGACGAGACGGCGCTCCCCGCGCGTTTCTACTCGTCCTCGGCCAGCACCGCCGCCAGCTCCGGCGCTGCGTCCGCCGCAGGCAGCGCGCGCATGGTCTCCAGGTAGTTGATCAGGAACCCGCGGTTGTCGAGCACGCCCAGGTTCTGCATCTCCAGCGCGCCGATGCGATCCTCGGGCCCGAAGGCGGACTCGACCTTTTCCATGCTCAGCTTGTGCGGGTCGTAAGCCATGTGCGCCGCGCGCGTGTCGAGGAGGGTGTAGTCGTCGCCGCGTCGCAGTTCCAGCGTGACCGCGCCGGTGATCGACGGCGCCACCCAGCGGGTCAGTGCGTCCTTCACCATCATCGCCTCGGGGTCGAACCACTTGCCTTCGTAAAGGATGCGACCCAGGCGCCGTCCCAGTGTGCTGTAGAGGTCGGTGGTGTTCTCGTTGTGGATGGCTGACAGCAAGCGCTCGTACGCGATGTGCAGCAGCGCCATGGCGGGCGCCTCGTAGATGCCGCGGCTCTTGGCGTCGATGACCCGGTTCTCGATCTGGTCGCTCATACCCAGACCGTGGCGGCCGCCGATGCGGTTGGCCTCGATGAACAGATCGAAGCGCGAGGCGAAGCGCTTGCCGTTCAGGCTCACCGGCCAGCCGTGCTCGAAGCCGACCGTGACTTCCTCGGCCGCAACCTGCACACCGCCCTGCCAGTGCGCGACGCCCATGATGGGATTCACGATGCGCATGCCCTTGTCGAGGAATTCGAGATCCTTCGCCTCGTGCGTGGCGCCCAAACATTGGCGTCGGTGCTGTACGCCTTCTCGACGCCCATGCGGTACGGCAGAACATGACCGTTCAGGTTCTCAGACATCTCCTTGCGGCCGCCGAAGCTCTCGACGAATTTCCGGTCGAGCCACGGCTTGTAGATGGTGAGCGCCGGATTGGTCAGGATGCCGTAGCGGTAGAAGCGCTGGATGTCGTTGCCCTTGTGCGTGCTGCCGTCGCTGAACACGTTGACGCCGTCCTCTTTCATCGCCCGGATGATGGCGGTGGTGGTGACGGCACGGCCCAGCGGCGTGGTGTTGTAGTACTTGCGGCCCGCGGTGGTCAGGTGGAAGGCGCCGCACTGGATGGCGATCAGGCCCTCGCGCACCAGGGCCTCGCGGCAGTCGACCAGGCGGGCCGTCTTGGCGCCGTGCTCGATCGCGACCGGCGGGATGTCGGCCGGGCTGGCCTCGTCGGGCTGCGCGAGATCGGCGGTGTAGCAGTGGACCTCGAGCCCGCTGCGCGCGAACCAGGCGACGGCGCAGCGGGTGTCGAGCCCGCCCGAGAACGCCACGCCGATGCGAGTTCCCGGTGGTGGCAGCGAACGATGAATGCGGCTCATGGGGCGAAAGCCTTAGCCCCGAAATGTGGCGCGCAGGCCGCAGCCAGGCGGGGTGTAATACCCGCTCGCGGCGCTTGAATTCCCGCAGCGGCGGCGTTTTCGGGCATCATCTGACGCCGATGACCGCCAAGTAGACGGTGTTCTCGGACATTCCCGGACCGACAAGCGCTGGGCGGAAAAGTGGCCTTGAACTCACTTCCCCCTGCTTCGTCCAATCTGCATTATCGGCAAATGTCGTCAACCGAGATCGCCACTTGAATCACCTAGGCACG
>JANPCZ010000114.1:0-1803 GCA_031431215.1 Myxococcales bacterium | reverse complement strand
GCTCGACACCGGGTACCAGGCCGCGACCGCGGCGACCTGGCCCGACGTCAGCGCCTGCGGCGTCTCGTTGGTGGGGAAGTTCACCAGCGATACGTCGGTGGCCTTGAGGCCGACCTTCTCCAGTCCCTTGAGCAACAGAAGATGCTCGACCAGGGTCAGCTCGAGGCCCACCTTCTTGCCCTTGAGCTCTTTGAGCGACTTGATGCCCGGGCGCGCGATGATCTTGTCGTTGCCGTTGCTGTAGTCGGTGACCAGGATCATCTTGCTCTTGCCGCCGTTGGCGCCCGTGACCAGTGCGTCGCCGTTGGTCACCATGACCGCATCGACCTTGCCGGCGCTGAACGCATCCATGGAAGGCAGATAGTCGAACCACGAGAACTCGACATCGACGCCGGCCTCCTTGAACCAACCCTTCTGGATGCCGACCTCGAATGCGGTCCAACCCGGCCAGTCGCTGTAGGCGATGCGCAGTGCCGCCTTCTTGGGCGGCGCGGGCGCCGGAGCAGGCACGGCGGCCGCAACCGGGGCGGGCGGCGGTGGCGGCGGGTCCTTCTTGCACCCGAGCGTTGCCACGATAACCGAGAGGGATGCGAGCCGAAGGAGGCGTTTCATGGCTTCGCATCCTGGCCCTAGCCAAGGAGCGGTCGGGTTTCCCATCTGTGAACTTCACGTAACTTCAACACCCGGGGGGCGGTGCGCGGCTACAGGAACGGGTTCTCGATCCGGACGCCCTCGATCACCTGACCGTGGTTCAGGTCCTCGCTGAGCAGCACCTCAGCCCCGGCGTGGCTGGCGCTTGCCAGGATCAGCGAATCCCAGAACGAGAGGCGGTGCAGTTCCTCGATCTCGGTCGCGCGGACGATCTGATCCAGGCTGCTCGGATCCCCGAGCCAGACGCCATATGTCCGGACCAGCTCTCGCGCCATGGGCTTGGCAAGCGGCTTCGGGATCTTGCGTGTGATCGTGACGTAGAACTCCTGCAGAACCTGGGTACTGCAAGCGCCGGTCTCGGCTTCCCATAGCTCTGCCAGGCGGCGCTTGGCGATCTCGTGCTTGACGGAATCGTCGCTGTTGTGACCGTAGACCAGAACGTTGGTGTCGACGAAGACCTTAACGTCGCTCATGGAGCTCATCACGCGACAGGCGTGGCGTGCGACCCATCGGGAACCCACGCAGAAGGAACGCGCGGGCCCGGCGTCGGGCCAGGTTGTAACCGTCGGCAGCCTTGACCATATCCTCGATGGACTCGGTCACGAGTCGTGTGACCGAGGTGCCGCGGCGAGCAGCCAGAATTCGGGCCTTGCGCAAGATTCCCGCCTCGACGCGCAGGGTTAGATTCTGGCTGGGCATGATCGAAGGCTAGCACGAGAAGCGAGTGCAGCGCTGCACGTGTTTCACGTGCATACCGCCGCAGCCTACTTTGCCGGCGCGGCTTCCGCCGGCAGCGCGAACGCCACGTACGAGCCGCCCGATGGCTGCTTGGATTTGCCACCGCCGGCCGCGATGACCACGAACTGGCGTCCGCCGGCCTCGTACACCGCCGGTGTGGCGTTGCCCGCGGCGGGCAAGGTTGTGTCCCACAACACCTGGCCGGTTGCCTTGTCGAACGCGCGCAGCTTGCGATCGTGGTTGGTGGCGGCGATGAAAACCAGGCCGCCCGCCGTGACCACCGGGCCGCCGTAGTTCTCGGACCCGGTGTTGCGCAGGCCGCGCGCCACCAGTTCGGGGATCTCGCCGAGCGGCACCTGCCAGGCGATCTTGCCTTCATCGAGGCTGATGGCAGAGAGCGTGCCCCATGGCGGC
>JANPCZ010000113.1:0-50517 GCA_031431215.1 Myxococcales bacterium | reverse complement strand
CCAGCCGTGCCGCTCGGCCAGGACCTTCAGGGCCACGCCCCTCCGCGACGCCCCCAGCGCCCGCTTCACCGTCTCCAGCCGGACCGTCCGATCGTGCCTCGCCACCGCGGGCGCGAGCATAGACGCATTCAGCGCGGGGCTGCTGCACGAAAGTGGCCCAGATGGGCCATCACCCGCCGGACGTCGCGTCCATCAACCCCCGCGCCAAGCGAATCGCATCGTGAAGTCGGCCGTCTTTCATCTTGGCGCCGCCGGGCGAACCCGAATTCGTCCGGGTTCCGCTGTGATCAAAGCGCCGTTACCCAGCTCGGCACCGTGCGTCGCCAGAATTCTCACGCAAGCCCGGACCAGGATCTCCTCGTCACCGGGATCGGAAGTCCACTCACCCGCCCAGATCGCGTCGTGTCCTGCGGCGATAAGGTCCTCGCACGCCCGACCCCAGACGCAGGTGTCGAGGAGAACCTTCACGAGCCGGTCAGCAAGAAGGGTTCGACCCGCTCGTGGCCGACCAATCGCTTGGCATACACCAGACAGGCCCGCACATCAGCCTCCTCAAGCCAAGGGTAACCTTCGCGAAGATCGGCAACGGAGTCTCCGGCGGCCAGCATGCTCAGAACATGCTCGACTGCGAGGCGATGGCCCCTGATGATCGGTTTACCAGCGAAGATTCTTGGATCGACCACGATGCGGCCCAGGAGTTCGTCGTCGCTCATGCAGAAAGGTCTAGCACCGGCCTGACGGAGGGCCCATCCCGGGCCCATCCCCCATGTCGACCGAGGGGACCTTCTCATCGAGGAGAAAGCTTCACCGTTCCTCGTCGGCCAGTCTGGTGGCGCACACGCCGTGTCCAACCCCGCGTCCGATTGAGGTGGCTCATGGTCGGGGTTCGTGCAAGGTTCGCGGCGTGAACGGTAACGGCCACGGTAACGAATTTTCGCCCGAGAACCTGCAACGCATCCTGAGCGACATCCGGGATCACCTGCTGCGACGCCGCGCCTTGCTGTGGAAAGTGGTCGCGGCTGCGATCGTCCTGGCCGTGCTGTCCACCTCCTACTACCAGGTCGAGCCGGACGAGGTGGCGGTCGTGACTCGTTTCGGGCGCTTCGTCCGCATCACCAATCCCGGCCCCCACATGCGACTGCCACTGGCGATCGAGCGGGTGCAGAAAGTCCCGGTCGAACGGCAGCTCAAGCAAGAGTTCGGGTTCCGCACCGTGACCAGCGGCATCCAGTCGTCGTTTCGCAAGGACGAGAAGACCCTGGCCGAGTCGCTCATGTTGACCGGCGATCTCAATGTCGCCACCGTGGAATGGATCGTCCAGTACAAGATCTCCGATCCCTACAAATATCTGTTCAAGCTGCGCGACGTGGAAGAGACCTTCCGCCTCATGACCGAGGCGTCGATGCGCCAGGTGGTGGGCGATCACAGCGTGACCGAGTTGCTCACCGTGGGCCGTGAGGCCATCGCGGCCAAGACCAAGGTGCTGCTGTCGAACTTGTGCCACCTGTACGACAACGGCATCACTGTGCAGCAACTGGTGCTTCAGGACGTCGACCCGCCCGAGCCGGTCAAGCCGTCGTTCAACGAGGTCAACCAGGCCATCCAGGAGCGCGAGCGCGCCATCAACGAGGCCTGGGCCGAGTACAACCAGGAGATCCCGCGCGCGCGTGGGCGTGCCGACCAGAGCCTGCAGGCCTCGGAAGGCTACGCCATCGATCGGGTGAACCGCGCCGAGGGCGATGCCCAACGCTTCATCGCGCTGCATGCCGAGTATCTGAAGGCGCCTGAGGTTACCCGCACGCGCCTGCACCTGGAGACCATGTCCGACGTGCTGCCCAAGGCGGGGCGCAGGCTGATTCTCGACGAGAAGGTGCGCGGGATCTTGCCGCTGCTCCAGCTTGGCAAGACCGACGAGGTGAAGCCATGAGCCGCGGCGGCCTGGTCGGGTTGGTGCTGGCGGTCGTGCTGGCGATGGCGGCCTGGTCGGGGCTGTATGCCGTGTCGGAGACCGAGCAGGTGGTCATCACCCAGTTCGGCCAACCGATTGGCCACCCGGTGTTGGAGCCGGGCCTGCATTTCAAGCTGCCATTCGTGCAGGACGCCAACGTGTTCGACAAGCGCTGGCTCGAGTACGACGGCGACTCGAACCAGGTGCCGACGCGCGACAAGAAGTACATCTGGGTCGACACCTACGCGCGCTGGCGCGTGGCCGACCCGCTGCGTTTCTTCCAGCGCGTGCGCGACGAGCGCGGCGCGCAGTCGCGGCTTGACGACATCATCGACGGTGAGACCCGCAATGTGATCGCCAGCCACAACCTCATCGAGGTGGTGCGCAGTTCGAGCCGGGTGTTCGAGCAGGGCGAGGAAGCCCAGGATGTGCTGGAGGCGGAGGAGACCCGGGCGGTCGAGCTTGGCCGTGACAAGATCACGCGCCTTATCCTGCATCGGGCGTCCCTGGTCATGCCCGAGTACGGCATCGAGCTGGTGGACGTGCAGATCCAGCGCGTGAACTACGTCGACACCGTGCAGGCCAAGGTGTTCGAGCGGATGATCTCCGAGCGCAAACGGATCGCCGATCGTCACCGCTCGGAAGGCCAGGGCAAGAGCGCGGAAATTCGCGGCAAAAAAGAGCGCGAGCTCAAGCGCATCGAGTCCGAGGCCTACCGCAAAACCCAGGAGACCATGGGCAAGGCGGACGCGCAGGCCACCGCCATCTACGCCACCGCGTACAACCGCGACCGCGAGTTTTACCGGTTCGTGCGCACGCTTGGCACCTACAAGGACACCATCAACAAGGACAGCTGGCTGGTGCTGTCGACCGACGCGGACGTGTTCCAGTATCTGCGCTCGTCGCAGGCCACCCCGAAGCGCTGATGGGCGGCACCGGCCGGACGTACTACCAGGTGCTGGGCGTCGCGAGGTTGGCGTCCGCAGATGAGATCCGGGTGGCCTACCGGCTGCTGGTCGCGCGCTACCACCCCGATCGGCACCACGGCAATCCGCTGCTGGGCCTGGCGGCCGAGCGGGCCGCCGAACTCAACCAGGCTCACGACGTGCTGTCGGACCCGGTGCGCCGCGCCGCCTACGACGCCGAACTGGCAGCGGCGGCAGGCGGCCGGGGCGGGGCGGTTCCGGCGCGCGAGGCCCGGGCACTTGCCGTGCTGTTGCGGGCACTGTCGCTGGTCGTCGCCATCGGGTTTCTCGGCCGATTCGTGCCGCTGGTGTGGCGGACGGCGCTGCGCGGGTTGGGGGTGGCAGCCGAGGTTCTGGGTGCGCCTACCGGCATGCTTGCCGGTGCCGTGGTCGCGCTAGCCGCCGTGACCACCTTCCTGGTGCTCCGCGACCGCCGTGGACGTCGGCGCTCTTAGCCCATTCGACGAACCTGCGCGCGTGAGCCACAATTCCCGCATGGCCCGCCCTTGCGTCGGCGATCCGATGCCCGTGTTCACGCTGCCGTCCGCAAGCGGCGCGGCGGTGTCGTCGAACGATCTGGTCGGCAAGGGCCCGCTGGTGCTGTACTTCTATCCCAAGGACGAGACCCTCGGCTGCACCATCGAATCGTGCGCGTTTCGCGATCAGTACGCGGAGTTTCTAGCCGCTGGCGCGACAATTCTAGGCATCAGTCCAGACTCGCCCGACAGCCACCGCAGCTTCGCCGCCCATCACAAGCTGCCGTTCACCCTGCTGTCCGATCCCCGCCGCAGCGTGTTCGAGCTGTTCGGCGTGGCGAGCGATTTTCTCGGCCTTGTGCCCGGCCGCGAGACGTTCGTGGTCGATCGCGCTGGCATCGTTCGTCATCACGTCGACTCGCCGTTCCCGGCCAAACACGTCCGGGAGGCGCTCGCCACCGTGACCAGCCTGTGACCCCACGAAACTGATAGACGCCGCCTGAACGCAGGGGTAGGACGTTATTAGAACTACCATGCGAAACGCGACTGCCTGGCGGGTGAGGGCTACTTTTGTTGTGGCGGCGGCGTTTGCTCTGGCGGCGTGCACGAGCAAGGACGTCGCGATGGTCGATCCGGGGATCTTCGATGTCGATGGCGGCGCGAGCGCCGCCGGCAAAACGGGCACTGCGGGCGGCGGGGCCACCGCCGGGGCGGCGGGTAACCGTGGCGGTGGCGCTGGAGGTGCTCCCGGCGCCGGAGGTGCTGCCGCCGGCGGCGCGGGCTCGTCCCCTGCCGACGGCGGGGCGCGTGGACCCGACGGTCCGGTGAAGCCGCAAGCGCTGGGCGCGACGTGCGCTGACCCTGGCGGCTGTCAGTCGGGATTCTGCGTCGACGGTGTGTGCTGCAACCTCGCGTGCACCGGCGGCTGCGTGAGCTGCAGTATTCCTGGCAAGATGGGCGAGTGCGGCGCGGTGGCGGCGGGCGTCGCCGATCCACACGGCGTCTGCCGCAAGGATCCCGCCGACACCTGCGGCCAAAGCGGCCTGTGCAACGGTGCCGGCGGTTGCGCAAAGCACACGGCAGGCACCGTGTGTCGCGCTGCTGCCTGTTCCGGACGCTACCTGGTTCCCGCCAGCGCGTGCGACGGCAACGGCGTGTGTCTGCGCGGAGCGATGGTGGATTGCGCACCGTCGATTTGCGAGGCGTCGGCCTGCCGCACCAGCTGCGACACCAACCTACAATGCACTTTACCGGCCATCTGCCGCAACAACAGCTGTGGCAAACGCGGCCGAGGGCAAGCCTGCACCGCCAGCGATCAATGCCTGTCGAATTTCTGCATCGACGGCGTCTGCTGCGACAACGCCTGTAGCGGCCGATGCGGCTTCTGCGGCTATCCGAATACCCGGGGCACCTGCGTGACCGTGAGCGACGGGGTGCCCGATCCGCGGGCCGCAGGCGGCGTCACCGACGTCAACCGCATCTGCGCGGATCAGGGGCCTGGTTCGTGCGGCAGCAACGGACGGTGCAATGGCGCTCGCGGTTGCCAGACTTACGGCAACGGCACCGCGTGCCGGGCCGCGCGCTGCGACGGAGTCGCCAACAGCGAGACCGGCGTAGGCGTGTGCGCAAACGGGTCCTGCCAGGCGTCCGCGCCGCGTTCGTGCGCGCCCTTTCTCGGCTGCAGCGGCAGTCGCTGTTCAACGTCTTGCCAGAACGACGCGCAATGCGTGACCGGCAGCGTGTGCGATAGCAACGGGTCGTGCGGCAAACGGCCGGTCGGATCCATTTGCAGCCGGAACGAGGATTGCGCCGGCGCCGGTATTTGCGCCCAGGGCCGCTGCTGTGCGACCGCGTGCAACGGCGCCTGCATGGCGTGCAACGTCGACGGCTCGCTGGGAACCTGCAAACCGGTCGGGGCGGGCGGACAGGATCCGACGGGCAGTTGCAAGGACGACGCGTGCTCGAACGGCTGCGACGGTACCGGCGGCTGCGCGCGTGAGGCGGTCGGTACGACCTGCAAGGCGCCGGCGTGCGCCGCGAGCGACACGCTTAATCTGTGGACGTGCAGCGCTGCCGGCGCCTGCCAGATGGCGGCCAAGATGTGCGCAACGGGCGAGACTTGCGCGGCCGGCGTGTGCGCGGTCATGTGCACACTGCCGCAGGTGAACTGCGCCGGAGCCTGCGCGAACTTGCAGACCGACGGTAACAACTGTGGCATGTGCGCGAGGAAGTGCACCGGGGGCGACACCTGCATAGCCGGCATGTGCACGCCGCCGACGTGCACGATGGTTCAGACGAACTGTAGCGGCACCTGCGTGAACCTGCAGACCGACGGCAACAACTGCGGCATGTGTGCCCGGAGGTGCGCCGTGGGCGAGACCTGCGCGGCCGGCATGTGCACGGTCATGTGCATGCCGTCGTCGCCGACAAATTGCAGTGGCACGTGCGTGAATTTGCAGACCGATGGCAACAACTGCGGCATGTGTGCCCGGAGGTGCGCCATGGGCGAGACCTGCGCGGCCGGCATGTGCACGGTCATGTGCATGCCGTCGTCGCCGACCAATTGCAGTGGCACGTGCGTGAACCTGCAGACCGATCGCAACAACTGCGGCATGTGTGCCAGGCAGTGCGCGGCGCTCGAGACCTGCATCGCCTCCCAGTGCATGTGAAGCCACCGTAGGCAGCGGGCCGATCAGTCGGGTTTGGGCCGTGAAATCGAGATCTCGTAGATTTCGCTCTCGGCGCTGCCGCCACCTTGTGGTGGGCCGGCGTCGGCGGCCTGCCAGCCGCGCACCTGGCTGACGGCGGCACCGAGCAGCTCCTGGGCGTCACCGGCCAGCGCCTCGCCCGCGATCACGACGGCCAGATCCTGCGCCATCTCGCGCGCCGATCTGAAGCGATCGGCCGGGTCGACCGCCAGCGCCTGATGAACCAGCTCGATGAGGCGCGGCGGCAGATCGTCGCGGCGTCCGAACAGCGGCAGGATCTTGCCGTCGCGCACGGCCCGGTACACGTCGAGATCCTCCTTGCCCTCGAACAGCTGCCGGCCCGCGAGCGCCTCCCACAGGATGCAGCCCACGCCGAAGATATCGGACTGAATGGACGCGGGCCCGCCGCGCGCGATCTCGGGCGCGATGTACGCCAGCTTGCCCTTGATGATTCCGGGTGCGGTCAGGCTCTGCATCCGGTCGCGCGCTCGCGCCAGGCCGAAGTCGGCCAGCTTGACCACGCCGTTGGCCCCCAGCAGGATGTTGGACGGCGTCACGTCGCGGTGGACGACCGGCGCGAGCTGGCCATTGGCGCCCCGCCGCTCGTGTGCCGCGCCCAGCCCCCGCAGTGTGCCGACGCCCAATCCGGCCGCTAGCTGCCAGGGCAGTGTGACCTTGCGCGCCCAGATCTCGCGCAGGAAGGCGCGCAGGTCGATGCCGTCGACCCACTCCATGACCAGGCAGTAAAGCCCGTCGCGGTCCTCGCAAAAGTCCAGCACCTGCACGATGTTGGGGTGCTGCAGCTCCGAGCCAACGCGTGCCTCCTCGATGAACATGGCGACAAAGTTTTGTCCGTTGCGCAGCTCGGGTTTCATCTTTTTCAGGGCGACCGTGCGCGAGAAGCCGGCGGCGCCTCGCATCTCGGCGCGCCACACCACCGCCATGCCGCCTTCACCCACCGGGTCCACCAGGATGTACTTGCCGCTGACCAGGCGGCCGCGATCGGCAAGGTCATGCGACATCGTCGACGTCATGGGGGCCGGCAGTATACCCGTCGAGTGCGACGGCGCTTGACGCCCCGGCCGGTCGTGCTTAGCTGTGGCGCCTCAAGTCTCAGGAGGATCCCGATGGCCGCCAAGAACATCATTTTCGCCCAGAAAGCTCGCCAGCAAATTGCGATCGGCATGAACGCGCTGGCCAACACCGTCAAGATCACCCTCGGCCCGCGCGGCCGCAACGTCATCATCGAGAAGTCCGCTGGGGCTCCCACGGTGACCAAGGATGGCGTGACGGTGGCCAAGGAGATCGAGCTTGTTGACCGGATGCAGAACACCGGGGCGCAGATGGTCAAGGAGGTCGCGTCCAAGACCTCTGACACCGCCGGAGATGGCACCACGACGGCGACCGTGCTGGCCCAGATCATCTACAACGAGGGCGCGCGTATGGTGACCGCCGGGCACAACCCGATGGACCTGAAGCGCGGCATCGACGAAGCGGTCGAGGTTGCGGTCGAGTCGCTCAAGGGACAGTCCAAGTCGACCCGCGGCAAGACCGAGATCGCCCAGGTCGGGACGGTCAGCGCCAACGGCGATAGCGCAATCGGCGGCCTGCTGGCTGAGGCCATGGAGCGAGTCGGCAAAGAGGGCGTCATCACGGTCGAGGAAGCCAAGTCGATGGAGACCGTGCTGGACGTGGTCGAGGGCATGCAGTTCGACAAGGGGTATCTGTCGCCCTACTTCGTCACCGACGCCGAGCGCATGGAGGTCGTGTTCGAGGACTGCCACATCCTGATCCACGACAAGCGCCTGTCGAACATGAAGGATCTCCTTCCGGTGCTCGAGCTGATGGCCAAGGTGGGCAAGCCGCTGCTGATCATCGCTGAGGAAGTCGACGGCGAGGCGCTGGCCGCCCTGGTGGTGAACAAGCTGCGCGGAACCCTGCATGTGTGTGCGGTCAAGGCGCCGGCGTTCGGCGATCGCCGCAAGGACATGCTGAAGGACATTGCGGTGCTCACCGCCGGCCAGTACATCACCGAGGATCTGGGCATCAAGCTTGAGAACGTCACTCTCAAAGAACTGGGCCGCGCCAAGAAGGTGGTGGTCGATGCCGAGAACACCACCATCGTCGAGGGTGCTGGCAAGAAGGTCGAGATCGAGGGGCGTCTCAAGATGTTGCGCACGCAACTTGAGGACACCACGTCGGACTACGACCGTGAGAAGCTGCAGGAGCGCATTGCCAAGATGGCGGGCGGCGTGGCGGTGATCAAGGTCGGCGCTGCCACCGAATCCGAGATGAAAGAGAAGAAGGCGCGCGTGGAAGACGCCCTACATGCGACGCGGGCAGCGGTGGAAGAAGGCGTCGTGCCCGGCGGCGGCGTGGCGCTGTTGCGCTGTATTCCGTCGCTCGACCGCTTGAAATTCAACGACGAGCGCCAGTACGGCGTCGCTATCATTCGACGCGCCGTCGAGGAACCGATGCGCCAGATCGCGCGCAACGCGGGTGTCGACGGTTCGATCGTCGTGGACAAGGTCAAGAACGGCAAAGGCGCCTTCGGCTACAACGCCGCGACTGACGTTTACGAGGACCTGATCGCGGCCGGTGTCATCGATCCGACCAAGGTGGTGCGTGTGGCCCTGCAGAACGCCGCTTCGGTCGCGAGCATGATGTTGACCACCGAGGCCCTGGTGGCCGAGAAGGTCAAGAAGGGCAGCGCCGACGGCGCCAGCCAGCAGCAGCACCAGGACGAGTACTAGGGCAGAAGCCAGCGCGACAGCAGCGCTGGATCAATGTTGCCGCCCGAGAGTATTGCGACCGTGCGGCGGTGCTCGAAGCCGGTGCGCCCGTGCATCAGTGCGGCGTAGGCGACCGCGCCTGACGGCTCGACCACCAGCTTGGCGCCCCGGTGCAGCGCCACCACCGCGGCGCGGATCTCGTCGTCGGTCACGCTGACGATGTCGTCGACCAGGCGGCTGATGAGCCGAAAAGGTAGATCGCCCAGCCGCGTGGCCTTGAGACCGTCGGCAATGGAATGCGGCGCCGCCCAGGTCACCAGGCGCCCGGCGCGCACTGACTCGCGCGCGTCGGCGGCACCGGCCGGCTCGACGCCGATCACGCGCACGCGCGGTGCCAATGCCTTCACCGCCAGGGCCACGCCTGACAGCAAGCCGCCGCCGCTGACCGGAACCACGACGGCCTCCACATCGGGGCAGTCGAGCACGATCTCGAGCCCGGCTGTGCCTTGACCCGCGATGACCAGCGGATCGTCGTAGGGCGGCACGACCACGGCGCCGCGCTCGCGCGCCAGGTTCATGCCGAAGTCCAGGCGCTCCTGCGAGGTGGTGCCGAACTGGATGACCTCGGCGCCCAGCGCGCGTGTGGCGCTGACCTTGGCCGTCACGCAGTCGACCGGCATGACGATGGTCGCGCGCGCGCCCAGCAGCCGGGCCGCCCAGGCCACGCCCTGGGCGTGGTTTCCAGACGAGAACGACACCACGCCCCGTGCTCGCTCGTCAGGCGACATGGTCGCCATTTTGTTGTAGCCGCCGCGGGGCTTGAACGAGCCGGTCACCTGCAGGTTCTCGGGCTTGAGGATCACGGTGCCCGCGAGCGGGAACCCCGGCGTCGCTGGCCGCAGAAGCGGCGTGCGCACCGCGACCCCCAGCAAGCGCCGCGCGGCGGCGTGCACATCTTCAAGCGTTGGTAGCGGCGCGTCCGAGGCCGCTTGGCTCGCGATCAGGGCGGCGCGAGTCACCATTCGACACCCAGCAGGGTGGGCTCGGGTACCAGCGTTACGCCGAAACGGCGCTGAACCGTGTCGCGCACGTGGCGCGCGAGGCTCAACAGCTCGGCGGTGGTGCCGCCGCCATGGTGGACCAGTGCCAGGGCGTGCCGGGTCGACACGCCGACGGCGCCGCGACGAAAACCCTTCGCAATGCCGGCGTGCTCGATGAGCCAGCCGGCGGAGAGCTTGCTGCGGCCGTGGCCGCCGGAAAAGCGCGACACCTCGGCCGCGTCGCGCGCCAGGCCCGCGGCCAACGCGAGCGCGACGATGCGGTCAGCCTCGGCGTCGGTGACGATGGGATTGGTGAAGAACGAGCCGGCGCTCTGGCGGTTGTCATCGGCCGCATCGATCACCATCGATTTCTGTCGGCGCAACGACAACACCGTGGCGCGTACGTCAGCCAGGGTGGGGCGGGGCGTGCTGGAAAGCGCGCGCGCAAGCTCTTTGTAACGCACGGTCGGCGCAGCGCCCGGGTGCAGCGCGAAGCTGATTGCGAGCACGACATGGCGATCGGGCGCGCGGCGGAAGGCGCTGTCGCGGTAGCCGAAGCCGCAGGCCGCTGCTGGCACATCGCGCACGGTCAGCGTCGCGCGATCGAGCACGCGCACCGACGTGATTGTCTCGGCCACTTCCTGTCCGTAGGCGCCAACGTTCTGGATGGGCGTTGCACCCACCAGACCGGGAATGCCAGACAGACACTCGATCCCGGCCAGGTCGCGTGCCACCGCGGTGGCGCACAAGTCGTCCCACGGCTCGCCGGCGCACGCAGTCAGCACCACCCGTTCGCCCGAATCGCGCCATGCGATCCCGCGCGGGGCCACGCGGATGACCAGACCGGGGAAGCCGGCGTCGGCGACCACCAGGTTCGATCCGCCGCCCAGCACGAACACAGGCAGTGTGCGGGCTGCCGCCCAGCGTAGCGCCTCGACGACGGCGTTCTCGTCGTCGGTCTGTACGAAATGGCGCGCGGGTCCGCCGAGGCCCAGCGTGGTGTAACCGTGGAGCGGCACGTCGTCGGCGATATCGAGAGGCACCGGGCCGAGAGTAGCACCGGGTCGCGTGCGGCGTTTCGGGGTAAGACAGCTTCCTGGGGGCATCATGCAAGCACTTGTGGTTGGACTTGCGCTGACCGGCCTTGGATTGGGGGTCGGCTGCCGTGGCCACAGCGCCGCCGCGGGCGGCGAGGCGGGCAGCGAGGCCGGCTGGCGGGATCTGTGGAACGGACGCGATCTGTCCGGTTGGGACACGTACCTTGGCCCGCCCGCGAAAGGCGCGCCACCCGTCGGGGTCAACATCGATCCGCGCGGGGTGTTCAGCGTGGTGTCGATCGACGGGGCGAAAGCGGTGCGCATCTCGGGCGAGATCTTCGGTGCCATGAACACGCACGACGAGTTCAAGGACTTCCACTTTCGTATCGAGTTCAAGTGGGGCGAGAAGAAGTGGCCGCCACGCGAGAACGCCGTTTCCGACAGTGGCATCCTTTATCACTGCGTCGGGCCGCACGGCGCCGGCAGCGGTTTCTGGATGAAGTCGTTCGAGTCGCAAGTGCAAGAGGGCGACGTGGGCGACTTCTGGTCCGTGGCCGGGGTGATCGTCGACGTCGAGGGCACCGAGGTCACCCTGGGTGATGCGCGGACCGTGGTTCAGTACCGCAAGGGCGCGCCCAAGATCATCGGCAACAAGCGGCGCATCATCAAGGACGGCACCTTCGAGAAACCGCGCGGGCAGTGGAACCTGGTCGAGGTGCTCAGCGTCGGCGGAGCGTCGGTGCACGTCGCCAACGGGCACGCCAACCTGCGCATGTCCGGGCTGCGCGACCGGGTCGATGGCCGGGAGGTGCCGCTGCTTCGTGGCAAGATCCAGATCCAGTCGGAGGGCGCCGAGGTGTTCTACCGGCGCGCGCAGATCCGATCGATCAAGACAATTCCGCCCGAGTATCTGTGAGCCGCGCAGTTCCACCACCGCTGCACACCGGCGAGGCCGGATCGTTCGCGCGCGACACGCTTGCGCGGCGGGTGCCGGAAATTCTGGCCGAGACGCGCCGCGATCTCGGGACGGTGCCGGTCGCCGTCGACCAGGCGCTGGCCGAGCTCGATCGCGAGCTACGCGACGGATCGCTGCGTGGGCTGCGCGAGCAGGCGCCCGATCGCGCGGACTGGGACGCGGCGGTCGCGCCGCATGTCGGGCGCAGCTGGCTCGATCTGCCCTGGTACTTCGCTGAGGCGTTCTTCTACCGGCGCGTGCTGGAGGCGACCGGATATTTCTCGACGGCCCCTGGCGACGGTGGCGCGGTCACGCTTGCGGGCGTGGACCCGTACGCCGCGAAGAAGGCGATCGAGTGGCAGCCCGACCAGGCTCCGCGCCGTTGCGCCGACGCGCTGGCGGCCGCGCCGCCGGGTGGTAGCGAACGGCTTGCGGCGCTGCTGGCGGCGAGCCTGTGGGGTAACCGGGTGGACCTGAGCTACAACGTCGCCGCAGCGCTGGGTAGCGACGCCGGCACCGATGTCGATGTCGTGGTCGATGATCGCGCCACGCTGATCGGATGGCTCGCCGACCGCCGGCCCGCGCGCGTGGTCATCATCGCCGACAACGCGGGCACGGAGCTGTGCATGGATCTGGCGCTTGCCGATCACCTGCTGGGTGAGATGGCGATCGAGCGCGTCGAGCTGCACGTCAAGGATCACCCGTTCTTCGTCTCGGATGCGGTGGCGCACGACGTGGACGACGCGCTGGCAGTGCTGGCTTTCGCAGGCGCGCCCGCGGTCGAGGCGGTCGCGACGCGGCTGCGGGCGGCGCGCCTGGCGGGGCGGTTCCTGGTGCAGAGCCATCCGTTCTACACGAAGAGCCTGTTCTACTTGGCGCTGCCCGGTGATCTTCGCGCGAGTCTCGCGGGTGCCGATCTCGTCATCGTGAAGGGCGATGCGAACTACCGCCGCCTGTGCTCCGACGCGCGCTGGCCAGCCGAGACGCCGTTCGCCGACGTGGTCGCGTACTTCCCCACGCCCCTGGTCGCGTTGCGGACACTGAAGGCAGAGGTGATTGTCGGCTTGCCTGCTGGGCGCGCCGAGACGCTGACGCGCGAGGATCCGCACTGGCGGACCAACGGCCGCCGCGGCGTGATCCAGGCCAGGCTGCCGATCAGTCGGTAGCGGTGCCCAGCGAGCTTGATGTGTAGGTCTTACAGGTGGCGTCGTTGGCTGCCGGGTGGGCCATGCCCATGGCGGTCGAGCCAGCATCGGTCGTCTCTGCCGGCGTCAGCAGGCCTTGGCTGGTATCCACTAGAATGATGTATTGACGGATACTGGCATCCACTAGATGCTGTCTACGGAGGATCCTGGCCTGTGGCTTCACCGCTCTACACCCTACACGGTCGCGCGCTGACCACGCTCTACGCGGACATGGAGAGTCAAGCGCTTGGTCAGCCTCGCGTGTTCACCGGTACCCCGGGTTCCGTGGTTCAGCGGACCAACGCCGCGGGGTTTCGCTACTACGCCCACCAGTATTACGACGGCGATGGCAAGAAGCGCGAGACGTACCTGGCTGGGCCCGCCGGTCAACCCGAGGCAGAGGCCGCAGCGATGCTGCTGCGTGATCGAATTCGCGAGGTCGCCGGCGTGATTCCTTCGCTACGCCTGCTCGGGCGAGAAGGCTTCACGCTGGTAGATGCGAGGACCTACGCGACCCTGGCGAGCTTGCACAACCACGGCGTGTTTGTGGCGGGCGCCATGCTCGTCGGCTCCCATGCCTATGGCGTCCTGCTCAACCGACTGGGAGCGCGCTCCGCCTCGTACGCGACTGAGGACATTGACATCGCCCGTCGGGACGCTCTGGCGTTCCAGGTTCCCCCGACGAAGGGCTTTCTGGAAATGCTGACAGACTCTGGCGTTCTCTTCGTGGAGGTCCCGGGGCTCGATCGCAAGGTCCCGGCGACGTCCTTCAAACAGCGAGGGCGATCGCAGTTCCATGTCGATTTGCTGGTGCCTTCGCGCGACGAGTCTTTCCCGGTGGTCCCGGTGCCCGAACTGAAGGCCTACGCCACGGCGCTGCCCTACCTGGCCTACCTCCTGGCAGAGTCGCAGACCGCCATGTTGATGGCGCGGCAGGGCTGCTGCGCGGTCCGTGTCCCGCTGCCCGAGCGCTTCGCGATTCACAAGCTTATTGTTTCAGGTCTGCGCGCGGGCCGGCAGGCCAAATCCGACAAGGATGTCTTCCAAGCCTGCGTGCTGTGCGCGGTTATGGCCGAGGAGCACGCTGGGGCCATTTCGCAGGCACGTGTGGCCCTACCCCGGCGAGCCCGGAAGTATTTTCGGCCGGCGCTGATCGCCGCGCGTCGCTATCTCGAGGCCGACTACCCGCGGGCGTGGGAGGAATTGTCTGGTGCCCTGTAGGGGGCGCGGCCGGGGGGATACTGGGGTGATCGTGCAATTGGGAGGACGCAGCTCTCGCAAGGCTGAGATCGCGGTTCAAGTCGGCGTCGCTCCACAAGTCGCCGCCCAAGCGGACGAAGCGCTGCGCATGGAAGACTGCGCGCTTGGTGTCGTCCCTGGCCTTATTCCCGCTGCTGCCAACGCCGGTTTCGGGATCAACCACGCGTTCTCCTGATACCCTTCTCTCCCATGCGCTCAACGTGGCTGCTGTCCGGAGCACTCATGCTATCCGTCGGCTGTGCCTTCTTTCCGGAGGACGATCCCAAGCCCAACGTCGATCCGATCTCGGGCGCCGAGAAGCCGCGTGACTTGCCGTCACCGCCGCCGGGAGCAGGCGGAAGCGCCGCCCAGGCTGGCGGCGGCAGTGGCGCCGCGGATGGGGGCAGCGCCGTCGGCGGCGGTGGTGGCGTCGGTGCGGGAGGTGCGAGCGTGGGCGGCGGCGGCGCGGGCGGCAGCGGGTCGGGTGGTAGTGGCGCGGGTGGCAGCGGGGCGGGAGGCAGTGGGTCTGTGGGCAGCGGTGCGGGTGGCAGCGGCGCCGCGGGTAGGGGCGCGGGCGGTAGTACCCCCGACGCTGGCACCGCCGGCGACGTTGCGCCGTCCGCCGATCCCGAGCCTGGCAAGATGGCGGGCATGACCCGCGCGCACAACCAGGTCCGTATGACCATCCCGGTGCCCGCCCTGACCTGGGACCCGAGACTCGCGGCCATCGCGCAGGCGTACGCGGACAAGTGCGTGTACGTCCACAGCATGACCCCGAACCTGGGCGAAAACCTGGCCGTTTTCGCTGAGCGCCCCGGTCCACCCAACAACCCACCGTCGCGCCCTGTCGCCGGGTGGGCGGACGAGAAGGTGGACTACAACTACGCGACCAACTCCTGCGCCGCCGGCAAGCAGTGCGGCCACTACACGCAGCTAGTTTGGAGGAACACCACCCGTGTGGGCTGCGGCGTTCGCATTTGCACCACGGGCTCGCCGTTCCCCACCTTCGCGACCTGGGAATACTGGGTGTGCAATTACGCCCCGCCCGGCAACTACAACGGACAGAAGCCGTACTGACGGGCTCGCCCCGACCTCGTGGATAACCACCCCCGTCGCCGCGTTGGGGGCTAACCTGCGGCCCCGATGAACGAGGTGCTGAGGCCCTTGGGTGGGCACGCGGTGTTCGTGCTGCTGGTGCAGCTGTCCTTGCTGTTGCTGGTGGCGCGCGTGGGCGCCGAGCTGTGCAAGCGCCTCGCGCTGCCCGCGGTGATAGGCGAGCTGGCTGCGGGCATCGTGCTTGGCCCCAGCGTGCTCGGGCATTTCGCGCCCCGCGTGTTCACGTCGCTGTTCCCGGCTCAGACCGCGCAGTTCAACCTACTTGAGGCAGTGGGGATGCTGGGCATGGTGCTGTTGCTTCTGCTCACCGGCCTTGAGACCGACCTGCGCTTACTCAGGAACCTGGGCCGCCCGGCGTTCATCGCTTCGTTGATGGGGATGGTGGTGCCATTTGTCTTCGGCTTCGGACTCGGGATGCTGGTGCCCGAGGCCTACCTGGCCCAGCCCGATCGGCGCATCCTGTTCAGTTTCTTCCTGGCCACGGCCATGTCGATCTCGGCCATGCCGGTGATCGCGAGGATTCTGATGGACCTCGATCTCACCCGACGCAACATTGGCCTCGTGATCCTGTCGGCGGGCGTGGTCGACGACGCCGCAGGCTGGGTCATCCTGTCGGTGATCGCGGGTGCGGCTTCGTCGGGCAGGGTGCACGTGGGCGGGTTGTTGCTGACGCTGTTGCTGACGGCGGTGTTCATCGCCGTGGCCGCATTCTTGGTCTATCCGCTGGCGCGCGTGACCACCCGGATCGCCGCTCGCCGTCTGCGCGTCCCCGATACCGATCTGGTCTTGCTGATAGTCATCACGTTGCTGGGTGCTGCAGCCACCGAGTGGATCGGCATCCACGCGGTGTTCGGGGCTTTTGTGGTCGGCACGCTCTACCGTCAGGTGCCACACCTCAAGCAGGACACGGTTCACAAGCTCGAGTCGTTCGTGTTCCCAGTGCTGGCGCCGATTTTCTTTGGCCTGGTTGGTCTCAAGGTCGATCTGTGGTCGCTGGGCGACGCGCGCATGCTGGGCATCGTGCTGGCGGTGGCGTGCCTCGGCAAGCTGGTCGGTTGCACGGTGGGCAGCCTCTGGGGCGGGCTGCGCCTGTGGGAAGGCTTGTCGATCGCGGTCGCAATGAATGCCCGCGGCGCCATGGGACTGGTTGCCGCCACCGTCGGCTTGTCGCTCGGCATCCTGAATCACCAGATGTTTTCCATCATTGTGGTGGTGGCCATCGTGACCTCGTTCATGGCGCCGGTTGGGCTGCGCCTGACCATGAAGAAGGTGCGCGTGAACGAGGAAGAATCGCGGCGCATGCTGGCCGAGCAGATCAAGGGTGTGCTCGATCCGGCGCGTGTGCGCGTGCTGCTACCGACCGCGGGCGGGCCAAACCAGATGGCGGCCGCGCGGCTGGCGGCGGGCCTGGCCAAGCGCAGCAGCCATCCGGTCGAGATCGTCAGGATCGAGGCGCCGCAGTCCTGGTTTGAACGCCTGGGCCGGCTGTTCGACGCCGGCGCGCGCGAAGTGAAACGTGACGGGCAGGGCTCGACGCACAGGTGGTTGGTCGAGGCCGGCCTCCACGCCAACCTGCGCGAGCGCAAGCACTCCGACGTGGCGGGGGCCATCCTCGAGGAAGCGCGCCGCGGCTTTGACTTCGTCGTGCTCGGTGCCTCGGCGCGCGGTGGTGGCGTTGGTGGTCAGGTGCTTGAGGAGGTGGTGGTCGGCACGCCGTGCCACGTCGTCATCGTCAAGGCCGGCAAGATCGAACAGCCCTACCGACGCCTGCTGGTCCCGTTCGACGGGGGGGTGTTCTCGCGCGTGGCGGTCGAGTTCGGGGCGAGTTTTGCCGAACTGGCCGGCGGCGAGCTGACCATAGCGATCAAGAGCGAAGGACGCGGGCGGGTACCCGTCCGGCCTGCGGCCGACAGCGACAGCGACGTCAGCGGCGATGGCCTGCCCGCCGTCGGCGAGCGCTCGTCCGAGATCAGCCGAAGCGAGGGCGACGCGGGCGCGGTGGCGGCCCATGTGCTGGAGGCGGACCTGGATCGAATCTCACCGGTGCTGCGCGCGCTGGGGGTGACTCCGCGGCTGATCCCGATCGCCGACGAGGCCGGCGCGCTGGCCGCCGAGGCGGCGTCTGGCCGTTACGATCTGGTGGTCATCGGTGCCGAGAACCGCGCGGTTCAGCACCGGCTGTTCTTTGGCCGGGATAACGAGCGCCTGATCCGCAAGGCCGACGTCACCGTGGCCGTGGTGGTGCCCCACGTGGCTCTGCTGCGCTAGCGGCTTCACTCGACCTCGAGCGCGCGGCTCGCAATCGGCGAGGCCGCGACGCCGGCAGCTTGCCTACGACTTGGCCTTCGCCTTCGCCAGATCGCCGGCCCTTACCTTGGCCAGCTTGTCGGGCTGGATGAACTTGCGGGCGGCAGCGTTGACGTCGGCGACGGTCAGCTTGTCGATCTTCTCGTTCAGCTTCTTGTAGTAGTCGAACGTGCGGCCGAGGTAGAGCCCCTGGGTCAGCTCCATCGTCTGGAACTCTTCCTCGACCACGCGCGCGTTCCAGGTCTGTGCGTAGGCCTTCTTGGCGTCCGCCAGTTCCTTGTCGGTGACGCCACTGCCGCGCAGCTTGTCGATCTCGTGGAGCAGCGCGGCCATCGCTTTGTCGGCATTCTGTGGCGCGCAGATCGCACCCGCGTAGAACATGCCGCTCTTGTCGAGCGGGTGGCCCGACAGGCCCGAGAACGCGCCGTAGGACAGGCCGTCCTTCTGGCGCAGGCGGTTGAGCAGACGAGAGCCAGCGCTGCCGCCCAGAACAAAGTTGACCATCACGGCGGCCGGGTAGTCGGGGTCGTCATCCTTCAGCGCCACGGCGTGCCCGACACCGACGAACGCGTTCTCCTTGTCGGGTGTGTTGAGGTCCTCGGCAGACGGTGCGGTCTCCTTGTAGACGCGGGCGATGCGCTCGTAGGGCTTGGGGCTCTTCCACGAGCCGAGATCCTTGTCGATCTGCGCCTTGACCACCACGGGATCGAAGTCGCCGACCACGGCGATCTGGGCGTGGCTCGCGCCCCACAGATCCTTGTGCAGCTTGGCCGCGTCGGCCAGCTTCAACGATTTCAAGTCGTCGATCGACTCCTTGATGCTGGCGACGTGGCGGACATCGTCCTTGGGCCATGGGTACACCTTCTGGAAGATGGTGGACATGGCGTTGGCGGTCGGGTCCTGCAGTTGCTCTTCCAGTTTCGACAGCATCTCCTTGCGCATGGTCTCGAACTCGGGCGCCGGGAACGCCGGCTCGCGCAGCACCTCGGCCACCAGCGACAGCACGGCCGCGAGGTTGTCGTGGACAGTCTTGATTCTTACGGTGACCACGCCCGGATTGCCGCCAGGCGAACGTCCTCCGCCGAAGCTGACATCGGCTTTCAGACGATCGAACTCGTCCTTGAGCTGCTGGAACGAGTGCTTCTTCGATCCGCGCAACAGTAGTTGCGGCAGCAGGCCCGCGGCCGGGATGCGGCCCCTGAGCGCCTTCTCGCCGCCGAAGCGCAGGACCAGGGCCACGCGAACGGCGCCGCCTTTGGTCTTCTTGGGCAAGAGCGCAAGTTTGATGCCGCCGGGCAGCGTGCTGCGGGTGGTGCGCGCATCGAGAGTTTCTGTGGTGGCGACGAAGGTCTCGCCCTCGGCCGCGGCGGCACCGCCCTTGAAGTCCTTCATCACGGCCACCACGTCCGGAGTCTCGGTCAAAGGCGCGCGATCCGGGCTCTTGGTCGGGATGAAGGTCCCGACGGTGCGGTTGGATTCCTTGAGGAACTTCTTGGCCACGCGCGCGAGGTCGTCGATCTGCACGGTTTTGCAGCGATCGCGGGTCAGGAAGAACAGGCGCCAGTCACCCATCGCCGCCCAGTCGGACAGCGCGACGCCGACGCGGCCGGTGTCGGTCAGTTGCAGCTCGTACTCCTTGAGGCTCCGTGTGCGCCAGCGTTCCAGCTCGCTGGCGTCGATCTTTGCGTTGGCGACCGCCTCGACAGTCTTGATCAGGATGTCGCGCACCTTGTCGGGCGAGCCGCCGGCGCGCACCTTGGCGCCGACATAGATGATGCCCGGGTCGGCGGTCGGGTAGACGTAGCCGAACAGCTCGCTGGCAAGGCCCTTCTCGACCAGCGCCTTGTAAAGCCGGCCCGAAGGCTTGGCGGTCAGGATATCTGTGATGGCGTCGGCAGCCACCCAGTCAGGATCGGCCCCGGCGGAAGCATGGTACAGCACCGCGACCACGGCAACGTCGCCGGTGCGGCGCAAGGTGATGGTGCGCTCGCCGTCCTGCACCGGCTCGACCGTCCAGGTCTTCTCCAGCTTGCGCGCCGGCCGCGGCAGTTTGCCAAAGCTCGACATCACCAGTTCCATGGCGCGCTTCTCGTCGTACTTGCCGGCGACCACCAGCATGGCGTTGTCGGGCTGGTAGTGCTTGCGGTAAAAGCCGCGCAGATTTTCTACGGGCACGCGCTCGATGTCGCTGCGCGAGCCGATGACGGTCTTGCCGTAGTTGTGCCACTGGTAGGCGACCGACAGCATCTTGTCTTCCAGCACGCCGGCCGGGTTGTTCTCACCCATCTCGAACTCGTTGCGCACCACCGAGAACTCCTTGGCCAGAGCGTCGCCTGCGATCGTGCTGTTGACCAGCCGGTCGGCTTCCAGCTTGATCCCGAATTCCAGGTTTTCCGGTGTGGCCGGCATGGTCTCGTAGTAATTCGTGCGATCGAACCACGTGGTGCCGTTGAACTGCGCACCGTGCTCCTGCAGCAGCTTCCAGACGTCGGGGTGAGTCGGCGTGCCCTTGAACAGCATGTGTTCAAGCAGGTGCGCCATGCCCGATTCACCCAGCCCCTCGTGGCGCGAGCCCACGAACACCGTCAGGTTCACGGTCACGGTGGCCTTCGACTGATCAGGAAAGAACAGGACCTGCAGGCCGTTGTCGAGCCGGTATTCCGTGATGCCTTCGACGGACGTGACCTTGGTGGCCGCCTTGGCGACGGGCGGTTTGCCGAGGGTCGCCGATGCGGGCGCGGGCGCTTGCGCGCGGGCGGGTCCGGCGACGGCGGTGGCGAAAGCGAGGGCGAACGACAGCGAGCGGGTGCGCGGTTTGGACATGGGACCTCCCGTGAGGCCCTAATCTACAAGCAAAACCGTCCTACGCGCGCTTGCGGGTCTTGGGCGTCGCCGCAGGCACCGTCGCGGTCTTGGGTCCCAGGCTGACCACGCGGTTCTTGCCTCTCTCTTTGGCCACGTAAAGCGCGCGGTCGGCGCGCTTGAGCAAGTCCTCTATGCAGTCGGGGTCGCGTAGATCGTCCGCCGTTAGCGAGGCGACACCGATGCTGAGGGTGATGCGAATCTTGCCGCCGCGGGCCCGCTCCGCCGGGATATCGGCGCTGCGCACGGTGCCGAGCAACTGGCGGGCGAAGGCTAGCGAGAATTTCTCTGACGCCTCATTGCCATACAGGAGCGCCACGAACTCGTCGCCGCCCAGTCGCAGCAGCAGATCGGACTTGCGTCGCAGCAACCCCTTGACGCTTCGGGCGCAGCAGCGCAGCGCCTGATCGCCGGCGTCGTGGCCGTAGGTATCGTTGACCTTTTTGAAGTCATCGATGTCGAACATGACCGCCGACAGAATGCCGGGAGCGCGGGAAAACCCGCTGATCACCACCGGCAGCTCGCGGCTCAGGTACAGCCGGTTGTACGCACCGGTCAGCGCGTCGGTGATGCTGGTTTCCAGCAGTTCGTCGTTCATTTGCTGCAGGCGTTGCTGCATCTCGTGGCGCTCGGTCACATCCCAGAAGATGCCCTGCACCCCGATAAGCCTGCCGCTGGCGTTGTACAGAGGCGTTTTCACCACCTGGACGTGGATGCCCTTGCCGTCAGGCAGCACGTGCGCTTCCTCGGCTTCGAGGATTGCGCCGGTCTTCATGACCCGCAGGTCGTCCTTGATGTACTTGCGGGCCAGGTGTGGCGGAAACAGATCGGAGTCAGTCTTGCCGATCAGGCTCTCAAGGGGCTGACCCAGCATGGAGCAGTAGCGCTTGTTGGCAAAGGTCAGCCGATGCTTCAGGTCCTTGCGAAAGATGTTCTGCGGCAGGTGGTCGACCAGCGACCGGTAGAGCGCTTCGGAATCACGCAGGGCCTCGGCGTGGTTGCTGCGCGAGCGTGGAGGTGTTTTGCCTGCCATCCGGGTTCGCCGTCCGCGGCCAGTATAGACATGGATGCCGGCTTGCTCAGCTGAATTTGCATCGCGCATCGACGCTTGACGACGCACGCTCCCGGGCGCCCGGGTGGGTGCCCCGGGGGACCGACGGCGATGCCTGGCCTCTCAGCGGTTCAGATATCGATCGGCGCGTCGAGCTCGGGCGCATCGAGCATGCCACTGTCGGGCGCGGCTGCGTCACGATCCACGGTGGTTTCTCCCGGCGCAGCCTCGCGCAAGGTCTCGCCGGCCGCGGCCTCGCGTGGCGCAGCCGCGTCGAGGAAGCAGGGGTTGCGTCCCGGCGCCGCAGCATCGGCGTGGCAGGTACCGTCGGCACAGAAGAACACACCGATGCCGTAGTCGCACATGGTGTTGGGCGGGCAATAGCAGGTCAGTGCGCGGCCGTCCTGACAGCACGGCACGCGCCTGGCTTTGCGCTCCTCGTCCGAGTTCGCGCCTGACAAACAGGCACCGAGTCCAGCCAGGGCGAACAGGAGAATCCAGGGCAGGCGGCTGGTCACCGCTGGAGGTTATTCGTGTTGGCCCCGCGGACAAAGCGCAAGATCTTCGCCGAGGCGCCGGCACACGAAAGGTCGCGCATGACGCTGGGTCAGAGCCCCAGGATCACATCCGCCACCCTGTCCACTGCCAGCGATTCGAACACGTGCGTGGGCTCGTGCTTCTGCAGCTCCTCGGCGGCGATGAATCCGGTGGCGACCGCGATGGACTCAGCTCCGATGGCCCGCGCCGCGGCGATGTCCTTGGGCGTGTCACCGATGACCACCACCCGGCACTCGTCGATAGGTCGCGCCAGGCGGGCGGCTCCGCGCTCGGCGCCGATGCGCAACAGGGCGGCGCGATCCACGTGATCGCTGCCGAACCCGCCGAAGGCGAAGCGATGAAACAAGTTCACGCAGGCAAGCTTGATGCGCGCGCCCTCGACCACGTTGCCAGTGCCCAGTCCGATCGCAACGCCGTTGCGGGCCGCCGCGCGATCCAGCACCTCCGTAACGCCGGGATGCACACGCACGGCACCGCCGGTAGCGACTTCCTCGGCGAGCACCGGCAGGTACACCGCCAGCGTCGCGTCGATTTCGGCCTCAAGCGCGGCGCCCACGAGTTCGGGTGAGAGCACGAACAGTCCGTCGCGCACGATCGCCCGATCGGTCATGCCGCCGAACGAGAACGACAGCACGTCCGCGCGGCCGTGGCGTTGTGCGAACGCGCGCTCGATCGAACGGCGGCCGGCGCCGCCGGTGGTCACCAGGGTTCCGTCGATGTCGAACAGCAGGATAGTCGCCACCATCTGGCGCGCAGCTTACCCCTTGCTGGCGAACTCGGCATTGGCGCGTTCGACGGACGCCCGGTAGAGGTGAATCATGCGATAAAGCACCGCATGGTCCGGACCGCGTCGCTGGCTCTGCTCTCCGCCGTGCTCTGGTGTGCGCAGGCCGCGGCGCAACCTGCCGCTGCCTCGCAGCCTGGGGCACCCGTTCCCGTGGCCGCCGCGCAGCCGGGTCCGGTGGCCCGACAGGTGGTGTGGCCGGCCGAGAAGCTGCCGCCGTTTCGACTTGGTCTGGTGTTTGGACACGGGTTCGCCCCCAAGGACGATCTGACCTTTGGCCCACCCACCGCGATCGGGTTCGATTTCGGCATCGGCAGCGGCGAGCACGTGCGCACCCACCTGGGGGTTGCTCACGCGTGGGAGAACGCTGATGGCAAGTCCCGCAAGGGTTTTCGCATCGATCTGATCCAGGTCGGCTTTCCCATTCCGGTCCTGCTGGCGGCCACGAGTATCCACATCGAGCCCCTGCTGCGCGTGGTTCGGGGCGAGATTCTGTTCTCGACCGACGGCGACGGTAAGGTCTATTTCAACGTCCAGAGCGGCTTCGGCGTCGCTGCGACCGCCGCGATCGAACACTGGTTTGTCGCGTTCGAGCCGGTCTCGGTCGACTTCCGATACTTCGCAGCCACCAAGGACGTTTCCAAAACCGGTTTCGCGACCTTGTGGTGGCTGCAGTTCACCATTGGCCGCGAGTTTTGATTCAGTGGTTCTTCAGAATTCTGAGTGACCACATTTCGGCCGCTGCAGTGGCGGAGCGTATTTCGGCGTCGGACGGCTCAATGACAGAGCGGCACGGATCTCGCACAGCGCCGGCGGCAACGTGCTCGCACGCGAGGAGGACACCATGATGACGCGAAAGTTTTCTCTCTGGGCCGGGCTGGGAATCGTCGGTCTGGTTGGCTGTAATTTGGTGGGCGGCGACGAGGCTCCCGGACCCGGTGGCTCTACCGACGATTCCACGGTCTTCACCCGTCGGCGCAGCGAGCCACCCAAGGCGGTGGCCACCCGGCTCACCCTCAAGACTTTCGACAGCTGCCAGGCCCTCGAGACGTACATAGAGGACGGCGCCGTCCAGGAAATGAAAGTGGCCCTGGATCGCATCGCGGCCAATGGCGGTGGACCGGTGGCCCAACGCGGCGGCGCCGACTTCAACCAGGCCGGGGCGGCGCCGACCGCGCCTCCGGGTGGCCTTGCAGCCGTCCCTCCGCCGATGTCCGCGGGCGGCTCGACCGCCGCCGCACCGTCGGCGTACACCAAGACCAACACGCAGGTCATGGGCGTCGACGAGGCCGATTTCGTCAAGAACGACGGCCAGCGCATCTTCGTCCTTTCGGGTAGGTGGCTGCACGCGGTGGCCAGCTGGCCGCCCCAGAGTCTGGACCGGAAGTGGGGCATCGAGATCGAAGGCCAACCGCGCGAGATGTTCCTCGACGAACAGGGCCGTATCGTCGTGATCTCGGAGATCTTCGAGGCCTACAAGGGCGGCCCACAACCCCCAAGTGCCGGCGCGGCCGTGGCGGGCCCCGTCAGCAGCGGACCGGCGGTGGGCATCGCGGCGCCGTGCCTGGCCGACAGCGCTGGCGGCGGCGGTTGCGGTGGCGGCGGAGCCCAGGTGACGACCACGAAGCTCACCGTGCTCACCACCAAGGGCGTCGCCACCGTCGAGGTGTCGCACAGCTATCTCATGCCCGGGCGCTACGTGAACTCGCGGCGTGTGGGCAGCTCGGTGCGCGTGGTGCAGTCGGATGATTTCTCGTGGCCGCTGGGCATGCGCTACTACCCCGACGGCAAGGACACGACGATCTACGGCGACAAGGATCGCTGGAAGGCGGCGGTGGATGCACTGAGGTCCGAGAACGAGAAGCTGATCCGTGCCCGCGTCCTGGAGGACTGGATCCCCAAGCCCCGGCTCGTCCGCAGGGGCAACACGGTGATCCCGCTCGGCTACGGTTGCTCGGACTTCGCGTACTCGTCCGCGCCGACGCGTATGGGTCTGCTGACTGTCGCGACGCTGAACCTCGATTCACCGGAGGCCCAGCCAGCGCGCACCTCGATCGTGGCTCAACCGGGCGAGGTCTACGCGTCCAAGGACAACCTCTACGTGGCCAACCGCCACTGGTGGTGGTTCCCCGAGGCGGGGCAGAAGGACTTCACCTACCTGCACAAGTTTGACATCAGCAAGCCCGACCGTGCCATCTACCGGGCCTCCGGTGGCGTCGATGGCTACATCGTCGATCAGTTTTCGATGGACGAGTACAAGGGCAATTTCCGCGTCGCCACCACGGTCAGCGCGCTGATTCGCAACCCCCAGGATCCCAGTGGCCGATCGTTCACGCAGGAGATCACCAACCGGGTCAACATCCTGTCCGAGAAGACCGGCGAGTTGCAGATGGTCGGCGCGGTCGCGGATCTGGCCAAGGGCGAGCGCATCTACAGCTCGCGATTCCTGGGCGATCGTGGCTTCGTCGTGACGTTTCGCCAGGTGGATCCCTTGTTCACGTTCGATCTGTCGAACCCGACGGCACCAAAAAAGGTAGGCGAGCTGAAGATCCCGGGCTTCTCGACCTACATTCATCCTCTGGGCGACAATCATCTGTTGACCATTGGCACTTATGTGCCGGATCCCACGCAGACGCAGCCCGGCGTGGTGCGGCCTGTTGGACCTCAGCGCGCGGTGCAGTTGCAGATCTTCGACGTCAGCAACCTGGCGATGCCGAGGTTGGCCTTCACGCAGCTCATCGGGACTTCGTCGGGCAACTCAGAAGCGCTGCAGGAGCACAAGGCGTTCAACTACTTTCCCGAGCGCAAGTTGCTCGCCATTCCGTTCACCGACTACATGCCGGCCCAGCGCGGCGCCAACTACTGGGACACCTTCGTCAGCGACATTCGCGTGTTCGACGTGGACCCAATAAAGGGCATCATGCCGCGCGGCGCGCTCAGCATGAAGGATGTCTACGCGCAGAACGCGCGGCAGAACTGGGTCTGGTACTACAACCCCGCCGTGCGTCGCAGTGTCATGGCCAGCGACCCCGACGGCAACGACTTCGTGTACGCGATTTCCGACGCCGGCGTGCGGGTCGCGAACCTGAAGGACCTGACCAAGCCACTGGCGACCGCGCGTTTCGCAGCGCCGATCGACTGACCGGCTACCGCTTGAAGCGGCTCGCCGACCTGGGCGGGTGCGGGCCCCAGTGGTGAAAGCAAATCGCTTGGGGCACAATGGGCCGCCATGCTGCCTGCCGATCGCGACCTTCACTGTCTGCTGGTGATCTTCGGGGCGTCGGGGGATCTCACGCAGCGGAAGCTTATCCCGGCTCTGTTCGAGCTGTTCGCCGCCGGTGAGCTGCCCGAGCGCGTCGGTATTGTGGGGGTCAGCCGTTCGGCCCTGTCCGACGAGAACTTCCGGGATCGCATGAAGGCGTGGTGCCAGGACAAGAAGGGCTTTTCGGAGGCTAGCTGGACGAGCTATGCCAGCCGGCTGCACTACCTGGCCGCCGATGCGACGCGGCCCGAAGCATGGGGCGAGCTGAAGAGCGCCTTCGATCGACTGGCGGAGGCTGACGGGGCAGGCGCGAACCGACTTTTCTATCTGTCGGTCGCGCCTGAACTCTACGTGCCCATTATCGAGAACCTGGGCGCCGCCGGCTGCGTGACGGGTGTACGTCGCTGGACCAACGAGGGCGAGGAGCCACCCTGGCAGCGCATCGTGGTCGAAAAACCCTTCGGTTCCGACCTGCGTACGGCCGAGCACTTGAACCGGGTGATCGGCCGCGTGTTCGATGACGAGGGCGTGTATCGCATCGATCATTACCTGGGCAAGGACATCGTGCAGCAGGTGCTGGTGTTCCGCTTCGCCAACCTCATCTTCGAGCCGCTGTGGAACCGGCAGTACATCGACCATGTGCAGATCACCGCCGCCGAGACCGTCGGCGTCGAGGGCCGCGCCGCCTATCTGGAAAAGGCGGGCGTCCTACGAGACATGATCCAGAGCCATCTGTTGCAACTCATGGCGGTGGTTGCGATGGAGCCGCCCAGCTCGTTCCGCGCGGCGGACCTGCGCGCCGAGCAACGCCAGGTTCTGGAGGCGGTGCGGATCATCAAGCCCGAGGAGGCGCCTCTGTTCGCGGTGCGCGGCCAGTATGGACCCGGCACGTTCGAGGGCAAGGCCCTGGCCGGCTACCGCGTGGAACCGGGCGTGCATCCCGAGAGCCAGGCCGATACCTACGCCGCCGTGAAGCTGCACATCGATAACTGGCGTTGGACCGGGGTTCCGTTCTACCTGCGCAGCGGCAAGCGCATGCGCCGCAAGCTCACCCAATTCGTGATCACCTTCAAGCAGACGCCGCACCTTTTCCGGCACCTCGAGGGCATGGCGGCGACGCCGCGCCCGAATCGCCTGGTCATCAATGTGCAACCCGACGAGGGCATCAGCCTGCGTTTCGAGGGCAAGGTCCCAGGTCTCGGCATGCGCATCCAGTCGGCGGTGCTGGACTTCGACTACCGCGAGCAGTTCAAGGCCGAGCCGACCGAAGCGTACGGGACGTTGCTGCTCGACGCCCTTCGCGGTGACCAGTCGCAGTTCAAGGACCGCTTCGAGATCGAGGCGGCGTGGCGCATCGTCATGCCCATGCTTGACCACTGGGCAGCGCACCCCGACCCAGCGCTGCCCAACTACGATGCCGGCAGTTGGGGACCCGACAGCGCGGACACCTTGATCAAACAAAACGGCGTGTGGCGCAACCCGCAGGCAGCCGTGTCACGCTCGAAGTTGCTGTCGAAGCACTAGCAGCCGTCGCGCCGCTAGAACCCGCTGCGCCTGCATTCGAACGTCAACTTGATGCGCGGTCCGGCGTCGATCATGTCGAAGTCGGTGACCTTGATGGCCTGCAGGTCCCGGGGCCCGAGCAGCCCGCTCCATTTTGCGGTCGTGTGAGTGTCGGCGGTGGCGGTCAGCGCGATCTTGCCCGCGTCCGCCAGGAACATGCCGTACCGTTGTAGCGCCCGCGCGACGACGCGGGCTCCATCGCTGGGAAGGACGTCGAGATTGAAGCTTTGCCTCAGACGGAAGCGCGCCCCGTAGGGCACCAGGTCGGCGGTTGGCGTGCCCGTGCCGCCGCCCGAGTGAGTGGCGGGATGCACGTACTCGCCCTTCCTGATGCGTGCGTTGGGCAGGATGAAGCGAACCGCGTGCCTGATGCTGCCGGCCTTGACCTCGTCGGCGCTGAACAGCAGAGCGGCGATGGGGAAGCCGGCGGCGTCGGCGCTGCTGCACTGCTCGCCGCGGGCGAAGTTGTTGCCCACTGCTGTATGGCGCCAGTAGTCGTGGGTGAGATCCCAGACCGCTAGACAGCCGCCCCGGAACGGGCTGCCCGTGGCGGAGCCGCCGCCAATGTTCGCGCGCCACATTTCGAACAGACGGGTGCCCTGGATGACGATGAGGTGGCAGTCGCCGCCAGCAGAACAGACGTAGTCCGACTCGCCCTCGACCCGGCCGTTGCGTGGCACGGGCACCGGTACAGCGTCGCAGTCGGGTGTATAGAAGTCCTTTGTCGGCGTGAAGGCCCGCCTTGGCGCACTGCCATCGGTGGGCAGCACGTCGATAGAAAAGTCGATCCTCATGCTGCCAGTGCCCCAGCCGCCGCGTGCTCGCAAGCCCTCGATGACCTGGTACGACTCACTGTCGGCAGCAGCGCGCGAGATGTCCTGGTACCAGATGGATGACGCCGGAAAGATGCCCGCTCCGGGTATCAGGCCTTCCTCCCGGGTGCCACCGGTCGCGTCTTGGTGGTGGCCCAGCGCTGCGACCAGGACGCCGATAGCGAGACCGCAGATTGCGAAGCGCCACCGGGTCATGCGCGAATAGTACGGCCAGAGCAGGAAAATCTACCAGCCCAGATCGTTCCGCGGGCCGGGGCGTTTGCCTGAAGGTCCGGGCCGTGATGCCACGGGACCCGGGCAAGGAGGGCATCCATCATGTTGCGAAGCAATCGAGATATTCTGATGATCCTGGGTTTCTTGCTGGGGGCTTCTGGTGCGACGCCCGCGGGGGCTGCGGCGCCGGCGGGCAGGCCAGTCGAGATAGCGAGTCCCAGCGGCGTCCTGGCGCAGCTGGTCGGGCGCGGGGGCGGCGTCAGCTTCCCCAATTCGTACGACGCGGTCGAGGTGGGCGCTGACCGGACGCTGGCTCCGTATTTCGTTGTGGTGGGCGCGGATTCCGCCAGCGAGCGGCTTCCGGTCAAGGAAACCACGGCTGACGTGACCATCGCCGGGGTGATCGCGCGGGTCAGGGTCGCGCAGGTGTTTGCCAACCAAGGTGGCAAGCCCATCGAGGCCATCTACGTGTTTCCTGCATCGACCCGGGCCGCGGTGCACGGCATGCGCATGAAGGTAGGCGAGCGCGTGATCGAAGCCAAGATCGATCGCAAGGAGGCCGCGCGACAGACCTACGAGGCGGCCCGCCGGGAGGGCCGGCGCAGTTCGCTGCTCGAGCAAGAACGCCCGAACGTCTTCACCATGAACGTCGCCAATGTCATGCCTGGCGATCGCATCAGGGTCGAACTCGACTACTCCGAGTTGCTGGTGCCCGAGGATGGTACCTACGAATTCGTGTACCCGACGGTGGTGGGGCCGCGCTACGGTGGCGGCGCGGATCCCGTGCGCGATCGCTTCATCGCGAACCCGACCCTGCCCCAGGGCGCGAGCCTGCCAATCAGGTTCGACATCCGCGTGCACGTCGAGACCGGCATTCCGTTGAAGCAGCTCAGCTCGCCGTCGCACGACGTGAAGATCGCCTACGCGGGAGTGAACCGAGCCGACGTCAGTTTGGGTGTGCCAGGCGGGGGTAACCGCGACTTCGTGCTGCGGTACCGCCTGGCGGGTGATCGCGTCGAGACCGGGGCGCTGCTTTGGGAGGGCGAGGTGGCTCCTGGGCACCGGGAGGGATTTTTCGCCGTGATGATGGAGGCGCCTCGCCATCCGGCCCAGAACCAGATTCCGCCGCGCGAGTACATCTTCCTGCTCGATGTGTCGGGGTCGATGCACGGCTTTCCTCTCGATACCGCGAAGACGCTCATGCGCAACCTGCTTCCGCGCTTGCGCCCCACCGATCACTTCAACATCGTGCTGTTCTCGGGCGCGTCGGCGACGATGAGCGCGGACGGCTCACTACCCGCGACAGCGGACAACGTGTCGCGCGCCATCGCCTACGTCGATCGGCAACAGGGCGGCGGTGGCACCGAGTTGATGGGCGGCCTCGAAGCCAGCTATCGCATTCCGCCGCCCGGACGCAACGTTGCGCGCACGGTGGTGGTCGTCACCGACGGCTTCGTGGGCGTCGAGGCGCAGGCGTTTCGCTTCATCCGCGAGCGCCTCGGTGAGGCCAACCTGTTCGCCTTCGGCATCGGCAGTAGCGTCAACCGCGGCCTCATCGAGGGCATGGCGCGCGCCGGCCTGGGTGAGCCGTTCATCGTACTCGGGCCCGCGAAGGCCGCCGAGGCTGCCGAGAGGTTGCGTGCCATCATCGAGCAGCCGGTACTGACCAACATCAAGGTCGCGTTCCACGGCCTCGGTGCCTACGAGATCGCACCGGCGCAGGTTCCCGATCTGATGGCGCGCCGGCCGCTGGTGGTGTACGGCAAGTTTCGTGGCGCCGCCAACGGTCGCATCGTCGTGACCGGCGAGACCGGTAGCGGCCATTTCGAGCAGGCCATCGAGGTGCGGACGGCCGACGTGCGCGAAGAGAACGCGGCGCTGCGCTGGCTGTGGGCGCGCAAGTGGGTCGAGATCCTGGATGACGAGCGCCACATGGGCGGCGGCCAGCCGATCATTGATGCCATCACGAATCTGGGACTTGGCTACAGCATGTTGACCGCGTTCACGTCCTTCGTCGCGGTCGACTCGATGGTGGTCAACCGGGGTGGCATTGCCGATCCGGTCAAGCAGCCCTTGCCGTTGCCCGAGGGCCTGTCCAACCTCGCCGTCGGTGGCATGGCCACGGAGGCCGCTGCGCCGTCACCGTTGCGCGCCGCGCCCCCGAGCGGGTCTTACCCGGTCATGAAGGAGAAGCGCTCGGTCGCCGACGATCCGCTTGGCGGGCTCACGCTCGATGGTGCCTCGGGTGGCGCGGGCATCGGCGCAGTCGGGTCCGCTTCGGGACGCAGTCGTCTTGCACAACGGCCGTCGGCCCCGGCCGAGGCCAAGCTGGCTACGGCCGAAGAGGGCAGCGTCGATCGCGAAGCCGACAAGAAGAAGCCCGGCAAGGACGACGCACGCGGTGACATCTCGCCTGGGGCCGAAGTCACCGTCACCCGGACCGTGGGACTCGGCGACACCCGGGGAATTCTGGCGCAGATAAGAGCAGCGCTGGTGGGGAACCTTGGTTCGTGTCACGCGGCCGTCGGCCGAAGCATGAACCTGTCGATGCGTTTCACCGTCGATGGCGCTGGCCGGGCGGTCAAGGTCGAGCTTTTACGGGGATCCGCCGTGCTGTTCGGCTGCGTTCACCCTGCGCTGGCTGCGCTCGGGTTCGGGAACCGCGCACCGGGCGTGCTGGAGGTGAGGGTCAGGCTACTCTGACGTCCCGCCAGAGCGCCACCGGCTCTTGATGGGGCCCGCCCTCCTCCGCGAGGGCGGGCCATGGTTTGCTTTGCGGGTTTCAGGTTACGGAACGTAGATCACGTCGCCGGACAGGACCACGATGTTCTGCTGCATCTGCTGGCCCGATCGAAGGGTCTCGAAGTTGATCGGGATGCGCCGCTCGCCAGTGGGCGAGTTCCGCAGGATGATCACCTTGCCGAGTTCAGCGAAGCGATTCGGCCCACCTGCCATGGTGATCGCCTCCAGCACTGTCATGAAACCCTTCGCGGACAGGACGCCCCCACGCTCGACGTTGCCGTTGACGGTGAAGCGGTAGCTGTTGACGACGGTGATGGCCACGGTGACCTGCAGCGTCTCGGCCTTGAAGAACGCCGCCAGGCGCTGCTGGATGTCCTGGCGGAGCTGCGATGGAGTTTTTCCTGCCGCCTTGATGTCACCGATGAGCGGCATGGTGATGGTTCCATCGGGCCGCACCGGCGCGTTGCCCACGGTCAGCTCGGGATTGCGCCAGACATTGATGTGGAGCTCGTCGGCGGCGCCGATCACGAATTCTTGGCCCTTCGGATTGGGCTCCTGGCTGTAGTCGTAGAGCAAGCGCGGCGTGCCGCAGGCGCAGAGGAGAAGCGCATGCGCACAGATGAGGGATCTATGGTTCATCACGCGGATGCACCATACTTCCGCCTTTCAATGTTTTCCATACCCGGCTTGGTGCTGTTGGTCGGATTGACGCTGGTTCGGCCACAGGAATTCGTGACGCTATTGCAGGGAACGCCGATCCTTACCGTGCTGGCCCTGTTCACCGTGCTGGGCATGATCGTGGACCTGAAGGTGGGCTTGGTGCGGTTCCGGAAGTCCCCTGTGTTCTGGTGGGCGCTCTTGTTTCATGCGTGGGCCACGTTCACCGTGCTGGTCCGCGCGCCGAACAACCTGGTTACGGCAGTGGCCTCGGCGGTCACGGTGCTCATCGTGTTTCTGGGGATTTCGCAGGGCCTCGCCGGTTTTCGTTCGATTCGGTTGTTCGTGGCCTTTCTGGTGGCGGTGGTGGGCATGATTGCCAGCGTCTCGCTGATGCAGGTGGGCGCGACGTCCGGATGCATGCGACTGCGGCTGAGCAAAGACCAGATCAACTTGTCCTTCGATGGGCGTACCTGCGTTTCCGAAGAAGATTGCTACGAAACCAGTCTAGAGGATGGCGTGAATTTTCAGTGCGAGGGCCTGGGCCCGCTTGGTACCTCGACCATCGGCGGCCGCATCAGGTACCGCGGGGTGCTCGCTGATCCGAACGAACTGGCCCTCTTGGTGGTGGCCACGCTTCCCCTGGCGCTGGCGGCTCTTGAATGGCGCCGCAGCCTGGGTCGTGTCGCGCTGGTGGCCATCGCGACCGTCGGTTGCACCCTGGTCACCGTGTTCACCCAGTCGCGCGGCGGCCAGCTGGCGTTCCTGGCGATGTTCGGCGTCTATTTCGTGCGCCGGTTCCGCTGGAAGGGCGTCATCATCGCGGCTGTGATGGCGGCCCCGGTCATGTTGCTTGGCGGGCGCTCTGGAGACGATGCCGACGAATCGTCACTGCTACGGCTCGAAGCCTGGCGCGCGGCAATCGAAATGTGGAAGGCCTACCCGTTGCTCGGCGTGGGCAAGAACAATTTCACCGAACACCACTTTCTCACCGCCCATAGTTCGTACTTCCTCACCCTGGCCGAACTGGGCGTGCCGGGTTTGTTTCTCTGGACCGGGACGGTGTACGCGGCCGTGAAGTCGATGCTGGTGATCCTCTGGCGTGCCAAGGCTCCCGAGGCCCGCATCGCCCTGGTCTACGGCTCGGCCGTCCTGGCGTGTCTGGGCGGCCTCGTTACCGCGGTCATGTTGTTGTCATTCGCGTACAGCCAGGTGTTCTGGGCCTTCGTCGGGCTCGCCGGAGGGGTGGCCGTGGCCGCCACACAGCACGAGCCGAAGTTGGCCATGCGCATGGGTGTCCGCGATTTCCTGGCAATCGGGGCGCTTGATGGCGCCATCGGGGGCGCCATAGCGCTCTATCTGCGTTTCAAGGGTGTCTAATGGACTGGCAGGCTCAGGAACCCGGTCTGAAGGAGCTGGTGGCCGAGATCGCGCACCTGTTTCGTCGAGGACGGCGAAGGATAGTGCTGGTGGCGGTTCTGACCTTGGCAGTGACGGCTGTGGTGGTTTCTCGCGTGCGTTCCGAAGGGAAGATCTTTCACGCGCATGCGAGTGTTCGGGTCACCGAGGTCACGAGCATCGACGGCAGCCGGGCGTCGTGGAGCACGCGGAACCTCTACGTGCGCATTGAGGAGATCGCCTTCTCCAAGCCCAACATGCGCCGGGTCATGCGCCAGTTCGGGCACCGCCAGACGGACGACTTCCGCAGCACTTTCGACGTCGAGGTGGTGCAGAACCCGGGGGTGGCGCTGGTCGAGGATTCCAAGAAGCGACCGCGATCTGCGTACGTCCTGATCACATCCACCACCCGGGATCAGGAGTCGGCCGATGCGACGGCGCAAGTGGTAGCGCACCTGGTGATAGACGTGAGCGGAAGCGAACGCCGCGTGGCCCTGCAACGCGACCTGCGGACGAAGGAACTGGCACTGGCTCAGGCGCGTTCCGACCTGGCCGAGGCCATACGCGAGACCCACGCCGGGGTCCTGGCACGGCGAACCCTGTTGCCGCTCCGGGTGCGTACCGAGGTGGCTGGGTTGCGTAGCTCCGTGAGCACTCTGGAAGGCCAGGTCGGGTCGCTTCGCCTGCGCGTTGCGGCCGAAGGATCAGGATGGGGCCTCGACACGGAACTTCTCCAGCTTCGGCCTGAGTCTGACCCTCTCCCCTTGGCCTGGCGAGCGGCCGGCGCTGGGGCAGGCGCGTTCCTGGTGGGGCTGCCGATCCTGCTGCTGCTGGTCGGCCTGTTCGACACGCGCGTGTACTTCGAGGAGGACGTGCGGCGACTTGGTCTGCTGCCCCTGGCGCGCCTACGCATGATCAAGCGGCTACCGGCCCCGCCTCCTGGCCGGTCCGGTTAGATCCGGCGACCAGGTCTGGCCGTCGTATACTGCGGTCACCCGCATGGCTCCTCCCGACCCCGCATCACTGGATACCGATGGTGGTGACTTCGCGCCGCTCTTGTTGCTGCGAAGGGCCCTGCACTACTGGAAGTTCGGCTTTGTGATCTTCCTGATCTGTGTTGCCGCCACGGCCGGCGCTGCCAATTGGGTCAAGCAAGTCTACCGGTCGGAGGCCATCATTCTGTACCGCCAGTCGGCTCATCAGGGATATGGGGAGAACGACGAGCTGCCCCGGCACGTTGGTACCCGACTGGAGGGCATGCTCTATGTGCACGAGCGGCTGGGACGGGTCATCAAGGATCTTAAACTGTTTCCGGAGGCGCGCACGCTCCCGCTAGCGGTCGAGATGATGCGGAAGCAGCTGGTCTTCAAGATCCGCGAAGGGGCGACCTTCTCGTTGTCCTACGAGGGCAACTCGCCGAAAGAGGTGCGTGAGGTGGTGCGTCTTTTGGCCGAAGGGTTGCTCGAAGACAGCACCAAGGGCCGGGTCCAGGACGCGGAGCAGTTCAAACGCTTCCTGGTCGGCGAGCGCCAGCGCCTTGCCGCCGACCTGAAGACCAAGGAGAACGACCTGTCGCAGTTCTTGCGCAAGCACCCCGAGATGTTGCCGGCGGCCCCTGCTGATCCAGGTCCGGGGCAGTCTTCGGGTCAACCCGAGACCTTTGCTCTCGAGATGGAGATGTCACGCCTGCGAGAGAAAGAGCAAGCCGACTCGGCGCTGGTCGTCCCGGTGGTCCCCGGTCCGACGCCGGCAGCGCGGGAAACGCCCGAGATGATCGAGGCCGTGCGACGGGCTAGTGACGAACTAGAGCAAGTTCGCAAGGACCTTGCTGCGAAGAAAGAAGTGCTGTCTGAGGCCCACCCGGACTACATGTTGGCCGCGGCCGCCGTGAAGCGTAGCGAGAGTCGGCTGACCAAGGCGAGCGAGGCTCTGAATGCAGTCCGAGCGGCTACCGCGGCGGCCGCTGGGCCCGAGGCGGCTCGTCCAGCGCCCGCCAGCAGGGAGAGTGCCGAACGCATAGCCATCATCGAACGGCGATTGGTCGACCTGCGCCGGCAGCCGCGGTCCACCTACCGGGCGCCGGTTCGTCGCGACCCTAATCTGGATGTCCAGTATCAGAGTCTGTCGCGCGATCTCGAGGAGGCGCGTGACCGCTTGGGTGTCGTCGATAACAAAGAGTACCAGACGGCCGCCCAGGCGAAGCTTGAGGCCAATCAGGAGACCAGGCAGTTGATAATCCTTGATCCGCCCCAGCTGCCGGGCGGGCCGTTCCGCAACCTCAAGCGCATGACGGCTTACGTGGGTGTGGGCGCGAGTTTCTTCCTGATGATGGTCGCGGCGCTGGCCAGGGCCTACTTTGACGACCGGATCTACAGCAGGGCCGATATCACCTGGCTGGTTGCAACTCCGGTGCTGGCGGTGGTGCCCCGCGCCCGCCGTTTGAAGAGCACCTGAAGCTCGTCCGCGTCGCCCGGGGGCTTCAGCGACCAAGGCCGCGAAGCATCACGATCGGGGTCTTGAGGATGATGGCGAATTCGGTCCGCAGGAAGGACGGTAAGGTCTCGATGGCGGCGCTGTACGCACAGTCGTAAAGCAGCTTGATGCGCATGTCGTCGGCCAGCGCGCCCTCCGCGCCTTCGATCTTGAAAGGGTTGGTGAGGCCCCGCGTGTATTTCTCGATGTCGCTGCCCACCGGCGGCCGTCCGGTGTAGCCCAGTGACACCTGCGCCATCCCGGTGATCCCGGGCTTGACCCCGCGCATGCGCTCCTCGAAGAACGGGATCGCTAGCGCCAGATCGTGCAGCAACTCGGGCCGCTCGGGTCGTGGCCCGACCAAGCTCATTTCGCCCCTTAGCACATTCCACAACTGTGGCACTTCGTCGAGTCGGGTGCGACGCAGGAAGCGGCCGACCCGGGTCACCCGCGCATCGCCTTCCGCGGCCACCACGACCCCAGTGTGGGCCTCGGCGTTCGGTCGCATGGTGCGGAACTTGAACATGTTGAATTCGGAAAAACCCAGGCCGCGAGTGGCGGTGTCCTCATTCTCGACAAGCTGACCGGCGCGCCGCTGCCGGAAGAAGATCTCGCCGGGTGATTCGAGGTAGATCGCCGCGGCGATGATCGGATAGAAAGGGACCGTGATCGCGAGGCCAATGACCGACGCAATCAGGTCGATGGTGCGTTTGGCTATTCGAACTGGTGCGTTCATCGGTGAGGCTCGACCGAGGCGGCAAGGCGACTGTGGCGGGCTCATGCTACAGTGGTTTCCGGTGGTCGGAAACCAGAGCATTCGTCTGGAAGTTCCAGGTGTGTTGGGGCACCGCGATCTGGTGCTGCGCACGGTGTCGGCAGCCTGCAAGTTGCTTGCAATCGAGGTCGGCATCAAGCGCCCCGCAGCTGGCAAGTTTTCTGCGCATGTGGTGTCGGCGGTCGGCGAGGCGTTCAACAACATCGCTCTGCATGGCTACCGGGGGCGCGAGCCGGACATCATCAGGCTGGATCTGACCCTGACCGAGGGGGCCTTCCGGGTCGATATTCAAGACTTCGGCAACAGTTTCGATCCGGACTCCGCGCAGACTCCCGATCTTGATGCGTTGCCTGAATCAGGACTTGGGGTATTCATCATCAGATCTTTCATGGACGAAGTGACCTACACACCCGGCAGCCCGAACACTCTTTCGCTCGTCAAACACATCGAGGTGGGCGCGCGAGCAGTCGAGGGGCGTGGCCGCAAGACCTCGGCGAGGCTGCGATGATCTTCTCTCGCGAGACCGAGAACGGCGCCACTGTGCTACGAATCGAGGGCGAGCTCGACGCAGTCTCGGTCTCGGACCTGCGCCCGGTCCTTGATGAAATCGTGTCGGCGGCTGCTGCCACTGTGATTGTCGACCTGACGGCGCTGCGGCTCATCGATAGTTCGGGCGTGGGCGCCATCGTGTCGCTTTACAAGCGGGTCCGGACCAAGGGTGGCACGGTGACGGTTCGAGGCGTACGCGAACAGCCGCTTGCCATCTTCAAGCTGCTGCGGTTGGACCGGGTCTTGATGGGCTAGGCGGCAGCTTGGCGCTGGCGGGCGAAGACCGCGGTGCTGCGGTATAGTGGCCCTTCAATGATTCGGGCTGGTTTCGTGCTTTACACCCTGGTCCGGGGGCCGCTTGGCTGAGCGGTCGCGTTCGGGTTCCGGCGTGGGCGACGGGGGGCAGCACTCGGGCTCGCCTGCTCCCGGTACCAGCGGCGAAGAGACGCCTGAAGACGGGGGCGAGCCGAAGGGCGAGCCGCCGCCAGCAGCGGCGAAGAGCCCGACGTCTTTCGTGGCTCGCGGCCGCGGCTTCGTCATAGGGGGAGCCGCGGCCAATCGCGCAGCAGCAGAAGCTCAGGCCGCTAATCAAGGGACGGGGATGGCGGGTCGCACGCTCATGGAGCTACCGGTGATGACCGAGCGCAAGACAGCGGGAGGCCCACCCCTGGTTTCGGTGCCCGGCGGACGTGCCACGTCGTCGTTGGAACTGGCGGTCCTGTCCGCCACGGCGTCCGGGCGGGTTGAGCCAGCGTCACAGGGGCCTGAGTGGCAGCCGGGTGGCCCCGCCGCTTCGCCTCCACCTGAGCGCAAGACGGCCTCGGGGTATCACGCCATGCCGACCTCGATCGGGCTGCCCGCCATGAATGCCCACACCGTCGAGGCTGTGATGGCCGCGATGGCTGACGCACGCCGAGGCACCTTGACCGTTCCCGCAGTTTACACCCCGCCTCCGGGCGCCGGGAACACGCCGATGCCCCAGGGGCCGGCTGCCCCGATCACTTCGGACGCGTCTGCACCGATCGCCACGCCGGAGCGGCGCAAGCAGCGCCCGCAGGTGCCGCCGGCGGTGATTCGCGCCGAGAAGCTGGACATGCCCGCGGAGCTAGACCGTCGCCTGGTGGTCGTCAACGATCCCGGATCGCCCCGTGCGGGTGCTTTCCGGGCGCTGCAACGCAGCCTTATGGGTCGGGGCAATCCCAAGTCCATACTCGTGACCAGCGCCGGCGATGGCGAAGGCAAGTCAGCGTGCGCCGCCAATCTCGCGCTTTCGCTTGCCGAGTCTGGCCGGCACAAGGTGTTGCTCATCGATGCGCATGTGCGGCGGCCGGCCGTGGGCGGGCTGTTTCGTACCGAAGATGCCGACTGCTTCCTCGACCAGCTGGCTGTTCACCGAGACAAGGTCGACGATCCATGGCATGTGATCGAGCTGGATCCCACCGGCCTGCACGTGATGTCCATCCGGCCGGCCGCGGAGAAATCCCGGGCTTTGCACGGGCCCACCTTCGCCGAGGCCATGGACCGCCTGCATGGAAGCTACGACTACATCATCGTGGACGGAGCAACCCTGTTCGCGGGGCCGGACGTGAACCTCATCGAGGATGCCGTCGACGCGGTTCTGTTGGTGGCGCCGGCGGGCAAGGCGCGCGCGCGCGTCATCAAGCAGGCGATAGAGCAGCTCTCAACCAGCGCATTCGCGGGTGTCGTCCTGATGGAAAACCGGTGAGGTAAACCAGGTGCTCAAGGGCTTTCCCATTGAATTCCTGCGCGAGGACCTGGCGCTGGCCGGTCAGTTGCAGCGCTCGTTCTTGCCCGTCCCCGAAGAGCGCCCGGGCATGCGGGTGGTGGCCGAGTACCGGCCCGCCTTCGACATCGGGGGCGACTTCTACGATGTCATCTATCTGCCCGACGGGCGAGTCACGTTGCTCATCGGCGATGTCGCCGGCAAGGGCGTGGCCGCGGCGCTGCTGATGGCTCGGATCAGCGTCGAGTTCAGGCGACTCGGCGGCGAGAAGCTGTCGCCCAAGCGCATGCTCGAGCGGGTCGATCAATGGATGACCAGCCAGGGCCTGACCGATAGGTTTGTGACCGCGACGTGCGTCCAGCTTCAGCCGGCGCGCGCTCGCTGGGTGGCATCGAACGCCGGGCACATCGTGCCGTTGCTGCGGCGTGCGAATGGTGAGGTGCTGCGTCTGTCCGAGCCGTCGGGGCTCCCGCTGGGGCTGTCCAACGTCGCAGCCGGCGCCGATCCCTTCATCGAGAACGAGGTCGCGGCGGTGCCAGGCGACATCGTTCTGCTTACCACCGACGGCATCGTCGAGGCTTTCGGTCACGCCGATGGCGATCCGGCGCAGGTGGGGGCTCACGTCGCGGAACTGCTGGCGGCAGGGCCTGCCGACGTCGAGAACCTGCGCCAGCGCATCTTCGCGGTGGTCGAGCGGACGCATTCAAGGCGGGACGATGCGACTCTGTTGGCCCTCGCGCTGGCGGAGGAGGCATTCGCGGAGCCGGTTGCACGCCCCGGAGCGGGGTAGTAGACAGGGCGCGGGCGACCCGCCATGGCTGAGTTGCACATCGAGTCGATCTTTTGCGCCGACCGGCGGATGCCCTTGCGGCCGCGGACCACCATTGGCCGTGCCGAGGAGAGCGACATCTTCCTGCCCGACCAGTTCCTGTCGCGGCAGCATGCCGAGATCCAGCAAGCTGACGGCGGTTTCATCCTGGTTGATCTGGGAAGCACCAATGGCACGTACCTGAACGGGGAACGCTTTTCGGGTGAGCGTCTGTTGCAGCATCGTGACGTGATCAAGGTGGGCGAGACCCGCATCACGTACCTCGAAACGCCTCAGACCGCCGTGACGCCGCAGTCCGAGGACGACCCGCTCGGGGAGATGGGCGCCCAGTACTTCGCGGTCAACGAGTTCGCCGGGCGAACCACCGAGCGCGCCGTGGTGGTGAGCGACCTGGTACAGCACAACCGCGTGCTGGGTGTGCTGAGCAGGGCCACCAGCGCGCTGGCGGGCAACGATCCGTTGCCGGTGCTTTTCGATCGCATCGTCAACGTGGCCCTGGACGCCATCCAGGCCGAGCGCGCGGCCATCTTGTTGATGGTGCCTGGTGCGCGCGAGCCAGCCATCAAGGCCGCCTTGTCACGCGGAGACGCGCCGCCGATCACCGGTATCTCGACCACCATCGCCCACCGGGTGGTGGAGGGCAAGATGGCGCTGTTGCTGCCCGACGTCGCCGCCGAGCCGACATTGGGCGTGCGCCAGAGCGTGGTCATGTCGGGGACGCGATCGGTGCTGTGCGCGCCGCTGTGGTTTTCAGCCACGGCTGCGGCGCCCAAGGTCCTGGGGCTGCTGTACCTCGACAGCCGGGGCGGTACGCCCGCTTTCACCGAGAACGATCTGCTGATCCTGACCGTGCTGGCCAACGTGGCCGCCTCGCGCATCGAGAACGGGTACCTGGCCGAGGAGAACCTGGAACGGCAGCGGTTCGAGGAGGACATGCGCGTCGCCGCCGAGATCCAGGCCAACATTCTGCCGCGGGTGGCGCCGGACGTGCCTGGCTATCAGGTGGCGGGCGTGACCCGGTCGTGCCGGACCGTGGGCGGGGATTACTACGACTTCTTGCTCGAAGGTGATCGCCTGCACCTGGCGCTGGGCGACGTGTCGGGCAAGGGCACCGGTGCGGCGATGCTGATGACGGCGTTGCGGGCGGCGGTGCGCGCGCACTGGCTTGAGGGCAGCGTGGCTGACGCTACCGAGAAGGTGTCGCGGACGTTTCACCAGTGCGTGCCGCACGACAAGTACGCCACTTTTTTCATGGCCCGGCTGGATGTGGCCGAGGGGCGTATGACCTATGTGAACGCCGGCCACAACTCGCCGGTGCTGGTGCGCGCGGATGGCCGCCGCGAGACCCTGACCGAGGGGGGCACGATCATCGGCGCATTTCCCGCGTCGGACTACAAGGAACACGTTGTCGAGATTCGTCCGGGCGATGCCTTGCTGATCTTCTCCGATGGCGTCAGCGAGACCTGGCCGCACCCTGATCTGGCCGAGCGCAAGATGGCGGAGATGGTCATCGCCTACCCGGGACATTCGGCCGAGCAGGTGCGCTCGCTGATCTTCTCCGACATGGATCGCCGCAGTGGCCTCAAGCCCAACGACGATCAGACGCTGGTAGTCCTGCGCCGGCTAGGCGCCCCGCGCTGACCGCCTGATTGGTCTGACTACCGACGGCGGCGGCGCCGGCCGACGACGGCGAGGCCCACTGGCACAATGGCGAGCCACAGGGCGAATCCGCGATCAGCCGCAGCGGACCTTGCCGGCGCCCCGATCTCGCACTGGCAACCACCGCCAGCGACGTAGCCGACGGTCGGGGCCTCGGCGTCGGGCGCCGGCGCTTCGGCGTCGGGCTCGGGCGTCGGACGCATATCCATGGCCACCGGGCGGTCGGGCGCGGGCGGTGGAGCGTCAACCATCGGTGCGTCGGTGGCGGCGTCTCGGGCGCTGTCGCTGGCGTCGGTGCGTGGGGCTTCGACCAGAGCGTCGGCGATGCGGGCGTCAGGCATGAGGCCAGCATCGAGCGGTGAGCCTGCCGGCACGCAGCGCCCGATATCCATCGTCATCGACGTGCACACAAGTCCGCCCGGGCAGGTGTTGCCGTTCACGCCGCGGCAGCCGGGTGAGCACTTGGACAGGCCGGTGTCGCACACGCGGCCCGATCGCATGCCGCCGCACTCGTTGTCGAACTGGCAACCGCAGGTGCTGTTGTCGAGGCAGCGCGTGCCGGATCCATTGACCGAGCAGTTGGTCACGTTGCCAGGCGTGCACTCGACACACGACTTGGTCTTGCCGGCGTCACAGATGGAGGGCGCCTTGCAGTCGCCATCGGCCAGGCACTGCACGCACGATCTCGGCATCGCGTTGGTGTCGCACTTCGGCCGCGGATCCTTGCAATCGGCGTCGATCATGCAGGCGGCCACCATCGTGCACGTGCCGACGGCGTCGCCCATGGCCATGCACATCTGGTCCACGGGGCACTTGTTGCGGTTGGCGGCGTTGCTGCAGCCCGGGATGCAGATGCCCACCGGCGCGTTGCAGACGATGCCCGACATGGGGCCGCCGCACACGCTATCCATGGTGTCGGTGCAGCCGCAGAAGCCGAAGGTGGTCAGGCACACCGGCTTGATGCCCCCGCAGCGGGCCACGTTGGTGCCCGAGCATTCCGTGCACGAGCCAGCCAGCGGGCCGCCTTTCTGGCAGGCGGGGAACTTCGGATCCGAGCACGAGGGCGCACCATCGTCGACACACGGTCCGCAGCTTCCGGACGTGGACGAGCAGAGCGGCGTGGTGCCACCGCAGTCCGCGTTGGTGCGGCACAAGACGCAGGCGCCGCTGGCCGAGCAGAGCGGGCGCGCCGCGGGGCACTCGTTGTCCATCGTGCACTTGCGGCAGGTCTTCATCGTGGTGTCGCACACCGGTGTCGTGGCGGGACAATCGGTCGCGGCCAAGCACTCGACGCACTTGCTGGCGGCGATGTCGCACGCGGGCTTGGGCGCCACGCACTTGCTGGTATTGCCGGTGGTGCACTCGACGCACGTTCCGCTGGCGACGCTGCACGCGGGCGTCGCGGGCGTGGCGGCGCAGTCCGGGTCGGTCTTGCAACCGGACTTGCACGCCTTCGTCGTCGGATCGCAGGTCGGCGCGGTCACCGGGCAATCGGCATTGGTGTTGCAGCCGCAAGCGCCCGGAGGGATCAGGCACACCGGCTTTCCCGCCATGGTCATGCAGCGGGTGCGGTTGGTCAGCGCGCACTCGGTGCATGCGCCGTTCAAGCATGCGGGTGTGTTGGGCGTGGTGGTGCAGTCGGCGTCGGTGCTGCAACTGCGGCACGCGTTGGTGGTCGGATCGCAGAACGGTTTGGCGGCGTCCTGGCAGTCAGTGCTGGCCTTGCACTCGACGCAGATCCACGGGTGCTGGAGCGCCTCGTTGCGGCACAGTGGCTTGCCGATGATGGGTGTGCAGTCGGTATCGGTGAGGCACTGATCGACCGGAAAATTGGTCGGTGGGGTTCCTGGTTGGGGGCCGTTGCCATCGGACGGGTACATGCGCATTGTGGTGTCGGTCTGACCGGCCGCCGTGATGACGGCCTGGTTGGCGATCATGCCCGTGGCGGTGCCGTCGATGCTGACCTGGAACTTGATGGTGGTGGTGGCGTTAACCGCCAGGGTCCCGCCGGTGGTGCCGTTGGCGCCGGCGCCCAATCGCACCAGCACGCGGCGCTTGTTCATGGTGACCTCGCCTTGATCGTCGCCGATGGCGTCGGTCTTGGTGCCCAGGTTGGCTCCGTCAGTGATGCGGATGGAGCCGTCGACGAAAGTGACGCCAGTGGGCAGATCATCAGTAAGCAGCACATTGACGCCGGGATCGTTGCCGGTGTTGGTGGTCGTGATCGTGTACTCGATGATGTCGCCGGGGCGGATGGCGCCGTTCGGGCGGTTGTTCAGGTTCACGAACGACTTGTTGGTGGTTGAGAAGTCGGGCTTGAACGTCGAGATCGACGTGATGAGCGCGCCCAGTATGATGAAATCGCCGGTGGTGCGCATCGACACCGTGGCCTGGGTATCGCCCTTCTTCACGCGGCCGGTGACGTCGACGACGTCCATATCGATGCCCGACATGCTTCCTTGGGTGCCCGTAAGCTGGGGCAGGTCGCCCACGTTCGACACCGCGGTCGCCGGCATGCCCTTGGCTTCGAAGGTGCGGGTGCCGTTGAAGAAGTTGTCGACGGGATTGAGGGTATTGAACAGCGGCGCGGCGAACGTGGGGTCATTGAACGAAAGCTGGTCGCCGATGAGGCTGGCGTCGCCCTCGTAGGCCACGACGCCGAGCTTGGCGTCGAAGCCCGCGTCGGGTACCAGGAAGCCCGATACCGTCACCGTGATGGCCGGCGTGGTCGGCTCGATCATGTCGAGGCCGTCGAAGATGGCGATGTTGCGCGGCGGATCGGAATCGAGCGTGTAGAGCACCACCATCCACCAGGCGATGAACTCACGCGAGCCCACCACGCCGGCCAGGCTGGGCGTGTCGATGCCCGACACCCGATACGCGCCCGCCCCGTTGGTGCGCAGAAGTTGGGTCACGTCGGCCGATGATTGATAGAAGGTTAGCGGGTTGGTTGTCCCGGTAGCATTGATGGTGGCGTCAGCGTTCACCGACTGGCTGAAGGCCCCGGCGCCGACGCGTTCAACGACGACGTTGGTGTCGTTGACAGCGCCCATCCGCGCCGCCGACCAGTACAGGCGCGCGTGGCTCACCTGGGCGCCCACCGGCAGCCGCAGCATCGCGGTGCTGCGCGCCTGGGCGGGAGTGATCATGACGTTGGCGGCGGCCTGGCCGATGGCGGGCTCGTCCGAGCGCCAGAACACGTCGGGGGCGGTGTCGTTGACGTTCATGCCGCAGGCGCCGACGGTGCCCACCACCGGTGCCGGGATCCCCGCGGCACAGTCCCGGCCGACGGTGTTGCCGAACAGCACGAAGTCGCCCTTCTGATCGGTCTTGAACCGCAAGGCCGGCGCGGCGGTCACCGTCGATGGAGCCAGCGCTGCCGCTACCAGTCCGGCCGCGAGGGCGGCGACCGGCAAGCTCGAACCGCCATGGTGCAATGTTGTCTTGAACTTCATCGGCGAACCCCCCTGTGTCCTATGGCTGCGCGCGGTCCACCGCTGGCTCCACGATGTGGAATTCCACGCGACGGTTCTGCGCACGACCCTCTTCGGTCTTGTTGTTGGCGATGGGCCGCTCGCTGCCGTAGCCGTGGCTCTCGATGCGGCCCCGCTCGGTGCCGTGCTGGACCAGCCAGTTGGCCACCGAGCCCGCGCGCCGGTCGGACAGCTTCTTGTTGTATGCCGCCGCGCCGCGGTTGTCGGTGTGGCCCTCGACCCGAAGTTTCTGAATCTCCGGGTGCTCCTCGAGTATCTTCTTGACCGCCTCGAGGATGTAGTCGCTCTCGGGCAGGATGATGTGCGAATTGAACTTGAACTTGACCTGCTCAAGGATGCGGATCTGGCCCTTCTCGACGCGGGCGATCGGACAGCCGTTCTTGGTCGGGTCGGGGTCCTTCGGCCCCGGCTGATCGGGACACGCATCCACGGGATCCAGGATGGTGTCGCCGTCCTTGTCGGCGCAGCCGTTGGTCTTGGGATCGTCGGTCTTCATGCCCGGGATGTCGGCGCAGGCGTCGTCGCGATCGAGGATGCCGTCCTTGTCGCGATCCGGCGGTGGCGGGCAGCCGTTGGTCTTGGGATCGTCGGTCTTGACGCCAGGCTCGTCGGGGCAGGCGTCGTCGCGATCGAGGACGCCGTCCTTGTCGCGATCGGGCGCCGCGGGCGGGCAGCCGTTGGTTTTGGGATTGTCCGTCCTGACGCCGGGCTCGTCGGGGCAAGCGTCGTCGCGGTCGAGGACGCCGTCTTTGTCGCGATCGGACGGCGGGGGCGGGCAGCCGTGGGTGCGCGGGTTGCCGGTGCGGATACCGGGCACGGTCGGGCACGCGTCCTCGGCATCGACGATTCGGTCACCATCGGTGTCGGGCGGCGGGACGGCCGGGAAGTACATGATCTGTCCGACCACGCGCAGCGCGGGCTCACCCAGGCCCTGCGTCAGGCCGGGCGCGATACCGGCGCCCAGGCGCCAGTCGTCAGCGACGGTGAAGTGGCCACCGAAAAGCAGCTCCATCGGCGACGTCCGCGCCTTGAACGCATTGCCCGCACTGATCACGGTGCTGGCGTACAACTCGGGTCCGATGAGCACGCCTTCGGCCACGCGGATACCCAGCGCAGCGCCGCCGAATACCTCGCTGCCCACGCCGGCACCCTGGAACACCATCTTGTCAACGCCGTTGCGGTACTGAAATCCGGCACGTACGGCGTAGACCAGAGCGCCGATGTCGCCGGCCAGCAGCAGGTGCGGCGCCGCACGTACGCTGCCGTCGCCGGTGTACTGCTCTTTCTTGCCCGTCGGCACGAACACGCTAGCACCCAGCGCCAGGATGGCGCCGTCGCCGTAGTCACCCACCAGTCGCGCGTCAGCCGACAGGCGCAGGTCGCCTGCCGAGAAGCCCGATGGCGCTGCGAACATGCGGCCGCCGTTGGTCACGCCCGACCCGGTTTGCAGCACAGCCAGCGGGATGTTCGCGCCCAGGCGAAACCGATCGGCGAGATTCACGCCGATGCCGACGTGCAGGAACATCTGCCCCTTGATGATGGCCGAGGTTTCCTTGTCGTTCTCGTCGAACAGCACCAGCGGCTTGTGGGCGTAGTCGCCCCACAGGCTGACGCCCAGGCGCGGGCTGCCGCGGAAGTCGAGCGATTCAAGCGAGAACCAGTCGCTGCCCGGCACCGACGGCTCGAAGCGATTGATGGCGAAGCCCGGTGACTTGCTCTGCGCGGCCGCGATGCGGGGCGACAGGATCGCAGCGGTGGATAGCAAGGCCGCCCACAGGGCAAGGCGCGCAGATAACCCGCGCCCGTGGCTTCGATGTGACTTCCCGCCTGGCTTGTCGATCATTCAGCTCACCCCGTTTCGCGGGCCGACAATAGGCCTGAGGGGACCAGCAGATCAATGGCAAAGCACCCTCGCCTTGCTGCCAACAGGCGCGATCAGCCGAGCGTCAACGGACCGTCGGCTTCGCGATCGAGGAGCGCCGACGCTCGACGGGTGGCTCACGCCCGCCGTGGGGGCCGTCACCGCGGATGACGTCGGGGACAGCGGCTCGTGGTCAGATCGGGCCGAGCCTGGTACGTTTCTGACCCATGGGACGCTGCGACGTCAGGCCTGCCCGCGCATCCGCGGTCGCCAGCCTGGCGCTGGTGGCTTGCACCCTGGCCTTCACCACTCCCGCCACCGCCGCGCCCACACTGGCCGACGGTTGGAAGCAATATCTCGCCGGGCAGTACGACGAGAGCATCGCGACCGCGCGCGAAGCCATCCGCGAGAGCACCCGCGAGCTTGAGTGGCGCCTGCTCATCCTGCGCGCCCTGTTCATTCAGGGGCAGACAGCGAAGTTGCCTGGTGAGATCGAGGCACTTGAAAGCCGCTACCCCCACAGCCTGCGTGCGCTGGTGCTGATCCACGATCTGCACCGGCGCACGGGTAACGCCGCGCGTGCCAAGGAGACGTTGACCAAGGTGCAGACCCTGGCCGCGACCGGCGGCCGGCCGGTGGACGCACCCGATCTGGTTGCGTCGGGGCAGGCGGCGCTGCTGCTCGGCGGCGAGCCGCGCGCCGTCCTGTCGGAGTACTTCGAGCCGGCGGTCAAGAAGGATCCGTCGTGGCGCGAGGCCTACCTTGCGGCGGGTACGCTGGCGCTCGACAAGCACGACGCCGCGCTCGGCGCCGAATGGTTTCGCCGCGGCGCCAAGCGAGTCGGCCCCGATCCGGATCTGCTGCACGGGCTGGCCCGCGCCCACCTCGATGGTGATCGCAAGGAAGTGATCCGGGCGCTGGACGCCGCCTTGCAGATCAATCCGCGCCACGTGCCGTCGCTGCTGCTGCGTGCCGAGCACGAGATCGATTCGGAGAACTATGTCGCCGCCAAGCGCGCGCTGGAACGGGCGCTGGCGGTCGATGGCAACCGGCCCGAAGCGTGGGCTTACCACGCCGTGCTGGCCCATCTGGGCAACGACGGCAAAGGCGAGGCGCGCGCGCACGATCGGGCACTCCAGCGCAACGCCTTCAATCCCGAGGTCGATCATCTTGTCGGCCGCAAGCTGTCCGACAAGTATCGCTTCACCGAAGGCGCGGCCTACCAGCGCCGGGCGCTGAAGCTCGATGACGGCTACCTGCCGGCGAAGATCCAGCTTGCCCAGGATCTGCTACGGCTGGGCGAGGATCGTGAAGGCTGGGCACTGGCCGAGGACGTGCACAAGCACGACGGTTACGACGTCGGCGCCTTCAACCTGGTGAACCTGAAAGCCCACCTGGGCAAGTTCGAGACGCGCAAGAACACCGAGTTCGTGCTGCGCATGGATCCCCGCGAGGCGCAGGTGTTTGCTGACGACGTCATGGCGCTGCTACGCGAGGCCAAGACGACGCTCGACAAGAAGTATGGCTTTCATGCGACCCGGCCGGCCCAGGTCGAGATCTTCCCCGAGCAATCCGACTTCGCCGTACGCACGTTCGGCATGCCGGGCGGCGCCGGGTTTCTCGGCGTCTGCTTCGGCAACCTCATCACCGCCAACAGCCCGGCGGGCAACGTGGGCACCACCTTCAACTGGAAGGCGGTCCTGTGGCACGAATACACGCACGTGATCACGCTGGGTCTGTCGCACAACAGGATGCCGCGCTGGCTGTCCGAGGGTATCTCGGTGTTCGAGGAACTACAGCGCGACCCAACCTGGGGCCAGCACATGACCCCGCGCTATCGTCAGATGGTGCTGGGCGGCGAGCTGAAACCGGTCGGGCAACTGTCCGGAGCGTTCCTGAATCCCAAGAGCGGCGAGCACGTGATGTTCGCGTACTACCAGTCGGCGCTGGTGGTCGAGTTCCTGGTCGGGCGCTACGGCCCGGCCGCGCTGACGGCGATCCTGAACGATCTGGGTGCAGGCACCGGAATAAACCAGGCGCTTGCCAGCCGCACCGCGCCCCTGCCCGAGTTCGAGAAGGGGTTCGAGGCGTTCGCCAGGAAGCGCGCCGAGACCGTGCCGGATGCCAGGAAGCTGGTCGCCGCCGCCGACGAGGCGCGCCGGCTCCTGGAGGACGGCGAGTGGCGCAAGGCCAAGGACGCCCTCGAGCGGTCGATCGCGCTCTATCCCGAGCAGAAGGGCGAGGGCAACGCTTACCTGGGCCTGGCGACCGCGCACCGCAAACTGGGCGACAAGGCCGCCGAGCGCGCGACGCTGGTCAAGCTGGCCGAAAGCACATCTGATGCGATGGCGGCCAGCTTGCGCCTGATGGAGTTAGCCGACGAGTCGGGTGACATGACGGCGCTGGCGAAGTACAGCGAGCGCGCCTTCGCGGTGAACCCGATGTCGGCGGCCGTGCAGCGGGCGCTCGGGCGTGTGCACGAGGCGCGTGCCGGTGGGCCCGGTGGCGATCGCGTCGCGGCCGATCGTGCGGTGGCCAACTACCGCAACCTGCTTCGCCTCGAACCGACTGATCCGGCCGACGTGAACTACCGGCTGGCGAAGTTGCTCAAGGTCAAGGATCCGCGCGCCGCGCGCCGGCACATCCTCGATGCGCTGGCCGAGGCACCGCGCTTCCGGCCGGCGCACAAGCTTCTGCTTGAGATGTCGCGGCCATGAAGCGCTTACGCAGATACTTGGTCGCAGGGGCGTGTCTGGTGGTCGTGGCGGGGGCGGGTCTTGCGCTGGCTCAGCGCGGTCGCCGCAACCGGGACGTCGAGATCGGGGATCGCAACGGCGTGCCGACCTGGGAGGTGGACGATGAGTTCCCCGAGGACGTGTTCACCTTCGCGCGCATCAAGTATTCGCAGTGGGGTGGTCGTGGCGGCCGGTGGGCCACCGACTACCCGGACAGCGACCTCAATCTGTCGTTTCGCTTGCAGCAACTCACGTCGATGAAGGTGCATCCGGACGGCCGCGTGATCGAACTGACCGAGGCGGATCTGCACGCGTACCCGTTCATCTACCTCATCGAGCCGGGTGGCCTCGAGTTCTCGGAGGACGAGGTCAGGGCGCTGCGCCGCTATCTGATGTCGGGCGGGTTCCTGATGGTCGACGACTTCTGGGGCGAGGCCGAGTGGGAGAATTTCTACCAGCAGATAAAGCGCGTGTTCCCCGACCGCGAGCCGGTCGAGTTGCCCATCACGCACCCGATCTTCAGTGCCGTGTTTCCCCTGAAAGAAAAGCCGCAGGTGCCGTCCATCAATTACGCCATCCGGGGTCGCTCGCAGGGCATCACGTGGGAGCGCGAAGACGCCAAGGAAGTGCACTACAAGGCGTTCTTCGACGACAAGGGGCGGATGGTGGCGATCATCTGCCACAATACCGATCTGGGCGACGGCTGGGAGCGCGAGGGCGAGGATGCCTGGTACTTCAAGGAGTTCTCCGAGAAGAAGGCCTATCCGAT
>JANPCZ010000112.1:0-24567 GCA_031431215.1 Myxococcales bacterium | reverse complement strand
GGCCGCCCAGCGTAGCCAGCCGCCGCGTGACCTCGCTTTCCTTCAGGTCGGAGCCGGACACCTGATAGCCCAGGTTGAGCAGCACCTCGGCGATACCGGACATGCCGATGCCGCCGATGCCGACGAAATGAATGGCAACGTCGCGCTTGCGAAACACGCGGGGTTTATACCCGAGGTCTCACGGCGTCTCGCGGTCGCGCGATCTCGGCGCACGAACTGGCGCAGCGGCGCGCCGCCGAAACCGGTCGTTACCGGCCTTCGGCTGCTTCGGTGCCGACGTCGGGTGAAGGCGCGCGCGGTACCCGGTAAAGCGGGGGACTGCCGCGCCAGGGCCAGCTGCCGCGGGCCTCGGGCGGCAGGTGGCCGTGGGCGCGGACGAACTTGCGGGTGAAGGAACGCGTGGCCTCGTTGACGTAACCGGCGCCGTTCACAGCACCAAAGCTGTGGGTGTAGCGGGCGGCGATGCACGCGAACAGCTCGTCGCGCCGAACCTTGGCGCACAGGCTGGCGGCGGCGACCGCCACGTGCGCCGACTCTCCCCGATCGCGCGCCTCAAGCAACGGGAAGCGGGCGCGCAGCGGCTGGAATAGTGTGCGCCCGTCGGCGATCAGGCGCCGGCAGGACGGGGCGTTGCGGATCAGACGCTCGGCCCGCTCGCGCTCGAGAACGTTGAGGCCACCTTCGTCCACGTAGGCATCGACGGTGTCGACGTCGCAGATCTCGATGCCGATCCAGGTCGCGGTGGCCTCGATGATGGTGACCAGATGGCTGCGGGCGGCGCGCGCCCGATCGCCTGCACCGAATGCCTTCGAGTCGGTCACGCCGGCGCGCGACAGCCGACGTGCGCCTACCGGATCGAGGGCAACCGCCGCGAGAACCATGGCGCCCAGCGCGGGGCCGCGCCCGGCCTCGTCGATGCCCAGCACGAGCTTGCTCACGGCATCGCATCCAGAGTGGCTCGGGCTGCGGCCAGTGCTTGCAGGGGTCTGGTCAGACGCTCCTCGTGCACGAGGGCGCGCATCTGGGCGCGTGCCTCGTCGGCCGAAAGCTCGGCGCGGGCGCGCGCGAACGCGACCCGCACCTCGTGCGCCAGCGGCGTGAACAACTCCGCCTCGGTGGCGGGCGCGCGGCGTGCGAGGCGCTTGCCGAGCAGGCGCAGATCGACGCGCCCGCCACTGGCGTCCAGATCCTCGGTCAAGATGCGGCTCGCGAGACCGCCCACCAGCAGTCCCCGCGCGAAGGCGCCGAATCGTTCGACCACGCCGCTGACCGGTACCGCTGGCCCATCTTTCACTGCGTGTTCAAGGGCGATGCGCGTGGTCTCGGTCGCGCGATCGACGATGTCCTGGCAGATCTCGGTCACGCCGTCCTCGGTGGACGCCTCGGGCGGTCGATCGAGCAGGCCGCGGCCGGGCGCGAGTCCCGCGATGTCGTCGGCCGCCTGCGCAAGTAGCGTGGCCAGGCGGGCGGGCAGCGCCACCCGCTCGGCCGCCAGCGCGCCGTGTATCACCGCCTCGTGCGCGTCGAGGTCCCGGCGACCGGCCGCGAATCGGGCGGCAACCTCCTCGGGCGGATCACCGGGTCCGCTGGCGGCCGTGGCCTCCACGACGAAACGCCCGATCGCGCCGAGCGCGGTCCGGCGCTTGAGCTCGCGCGCGTGGCCGAAAAAGCGTTGCTCCAGGGCGGCAACCACCGCCGGCAGACCGCTGCCAGCGCGCAGCAGGTCGTCGGCAGTCTGGCGGGCACGGACGGCGTCGCGCGCCGACAGCGGCAGCAGGGCTTCGAGCCGGTCGCCGAAAGCGGCGCGGGTGTGCGCGAGCAGCCCATCGAGTTCGGCGGCATCGAGCTGGTCGGCCTTGTTGAGAACGCCCAGCACACGCTTGCCCGCGGCGGCTGCCAGATCGAGCACGTCGCGCTCGCTGGCCTTGCCGGCCTGATCGGCGGAGAACAGCCACACGATGGCATCGGCGTCGTCGAGAAACCCGCGCGCCGCGCGTGCATGGGCAGGCGACAGCGCGTTCCATCCCGGCGTGTCCACGATCTCGACGGTCTGCAGGAATGAAAGCGGCAAGAAGATCTCCACCGCGCGGATGTCGGCGGCGTCGGTTCCATCGACGCGCGCCAGGAACGCGGTTGCTTCCAGCGTGGTCAGCTCCTGGGCGCGACCGTCGTGGTGAAGCACCCGCGCGCCTGGCGCCCCGTGACGAAGCACATTGATGGTGGCGGTCGTGGGCGTGACTCCGACCGGCGCAACCTGTTCACCGCACAACGCGTTCACGAAGGAGGACTTCCCGGCATTGAACTCGCCCATGATCGCGAGGCAAAGCGGGCGGTCGAAGGCTTCGAGTGCCCGCGCCGCGGTGGGGGCCAGCGCGGCGAGCGCTGGCGTGCGGGCAGCGAGATCGTGCGCGAACGCGAGTAGCGCGTACAGGTTGCCCGGCGGCGGCTCACCGGGCGAAAGCGAGCGCGCCAGGAACCGTCGCGCCGATGCGGTCGGGCACAGGGGTGCCAGAGTGTCGAGGTGGGCGGCAACCGGCGCCGCGCTGGCCACCCCGCGCGCGGCTGCGGCGAGCGTTGGGTCGAGGCCCGCGGTCTCGCCCGCGCTCGCGATGGCGACGGCGTCCTCGGCGCCGAGCGCCAGCCGCAGCACGGTCACAGCGTCGGGGGGGCTGCCGAGCGCGGCTTCCTGCTGGGCGGCTTGCTGGGCCACCACGTGGCGCCCCGTGGCCTCCGCCACCATACGCAGCGCCGTGAAGGCGGCGACCTCGGTGGCGCCGACGGTGACGGCTTGCTGGGCGGCCGCCTCGGCCTCGTCGGTCCTGCGTTGCTTGAGCAGAGCGTGGGCGAGGCCAGCGTGGAGCCGCGCCCGTACCGGATGGTCAGCCGCTGCGGTGGCCGCGATCGCCCCGCGCAGCAGCGCCTCCCCTTGTGGTCCGGGCGCCGCGGCGGCGGCCTCGATCACCAGGGCGTCGTCGGCGCCCGGGGCCTGCGCCGCGCGCAGCAGCCACTGCCAGCCGTCGGGCTCGCCCGCCGCGCCGAGCGCGCGCCCGAGATCAGCGGCAAGCTTCACATCGTCGGGGCCAAGTTCGGTCGCCCGGCGCAGCTCGGCCACCGCCTTGGCGGCCTGGCCCGCGCGCAACGCGAGGCGACCGCGGGCGGCATGGGCGCGCGCCCGCAGTGACGGTGCCTCGGTTGTGGCCAGCACGCGGCGCAGGGCATCTCGCGCCGGATCGCCCCGGCCAAGCCGCACCAGCGCTTCGCCCAGGCCCAGCCACGCCTCCGGCGCGCCCGGGTACAGATCGACGCTGCGGGAAAAGGCGCTGGCGGCTCCCTCGCTGTCGTCGCGGCGTGCGCGTACCTCACCCAGAGCGGCCCAAACCGCGCCGACCTGGCCATGGGCGCGTGCCAGTTCTTCCAGCCGCAGCTCGGCGGCGGCGAGGGCGCCTCTTTCGGCGTACGCCAGCGCCAGCGCGATCTGCTCGCGCGCGTCGCCCGGCACGGCCTCCACGCCGGCCAGCGTGGCGGCGAGGCGATCAAGGACGCTCATGCCGTGGCTCCCACACCGAGCGCATGAAGAGGTACGAGCGACGAAGCCATGCCTGCAAGAGATGGTGACCCAAAATCGCGCCCGCGTCTTGTACCCCGGTGCGGCGAAAAATTGTACGGGATGGGTCACATCCGGCCATAGGGCATAGGGGGCCAGGCGTGGCCGCGCGTTTGGACTTGTCAGAGTTCTATTTGACTAATCGTCTAAACGATTACACGATTACACGATGTTCCCTTACCGGGTGCGGGCCCTGAAGCCGCTGATCGCCGAGCTGGACCAGTGGCGAGCGCTGCTCGACCGCCGGGGCGTGCTGCCACGAACCTGGGCCGGGCGGCTGCGGCGGGACCTCGAGTCCGAGTCGGTGGCGGCGTCCAAGGAATTCCCGTGACGGTCGCCGAGGTGCGGCTGATCCTGGCAGGGGAACGCCCGCGCCAGGTCAGCGAGGTCGACATGGAACTCGTCCGGGGCTACCGGGACGCGATGGGCCTGGCCCTGCGGCGCGCCGACGATCCCGGGTTCCGGTGGACGCCCGAAGCGCTTCTGTCGATCCACGACCGCGTCCTGGCCGGGCGATTCGATCTCACCGCCGGACGGTTTCGCACCGGTCCCACGCGGCTTGCCAACCGGTTCACCGGCGCGAGCGTGTTCGCCCCGCCCCCGGCAGCGCGAGTCGCCGGGTTGGTGGCCAAGATCTGTCGCAGCGCCGACCGTTAGACCCGCCATCCGGCCGAGTTGGCCTCCTGGATCCATCTCGCGATCGCGGCCATTCACCCGTTCAGCGACGGAAACGGTCGAACCGCCCGGGTCACCGCGTCGCTCGCAATGCTCCGCGGAGGCTTCAAGCTGCCCGAATTGACGTCGCTGGAAGAGTACTGGGGACGCCATCTGCCCGACTACTACGAGAGCTTCCGTTGTCTGGGAGCAACCTTCGACGACGGCGCCGACGTGACGCCGTTCATGGTGGCTCACCTTCAGGCTCAGGTACGCCAGGCGCGCTCGACCTGCGAGAACAGGTGCAGCGTGGCATCTGGACCGCCGTCGAAGACGTGCTGGCACGCGACGGGTTGCCTGCGCGGCTGGCCAACGCGGTCTGGGATGCGTTCTCCGACCGCGAGGTGACGTCCCGATACTATCGATCGTTGACCGATGTCAGCCAGGCAAGCGCGGCCTCCGATCTGACCAGTGGGGTCGCCGCCGGCCTCCTCCAACCGAAAGGTGCGGGGCGCAGCCGGGCCTATCGAACCGGCCGTCGCCTCATGCAGGAGATCGGTCGTGCCCTCAACATCGACGTCGCCGGATCGGGCGAGGCTGCGCGCGCGCTCATCACCAGCGCCTTGGCCGAACGCGTGGCGTCCGCCGGGCTCCGCGCCGAGTTGCGCGCAAGGGCGGGCGCAGGCGAGTAGGCGGAGCGCGGTGATATCGTCGGAGTGAAGCTGTCCGAGGTGGCGGACGACGAGCCGCGCCTCGATTGTGGTCAGAAGCGGCTTGATGACCGAGGGCTTGAGTAGGCCCGCGGCCTGCCAGTGCACCACCGCGACTTCGCCCACGAAAGGCGTGTCGGCCACTCGTCGCGTGGCAGGTCGGCGTCGCGCCCGCACCAGACCCGCCAACGCAAAACGAGCCGGGGCTCGAACCCATGGCATGGCCGGAAAGCGGATGGCCGGCTGATTCCCGCCAACGCTCCGCCGCGGGCTGGATAGGGTAGGGGTCAGACTGAGGAGCTTCTCCAGTGCCCAGAACGGCTGACATACAGGATCTGCTCGCGCACGCCGATTGGCTGCGCCGTCTCGTGCGCCAGCTCCTTCACGATGACAGGGACGCGGCGGCGGACGTCGTCCAGCAGACGTGGATGGCCGCCCTGCGCGCGGCGCCCGACGCCGAACGACCGGCGCGGCCGTGGCTGGCCGAGGTGGCGCGCAACTTCGTGCGCCGGCGGTACCGGGACGAGCGCGGCAGGCGCACCCGTGAGGTGGCCAACGCCGCCATGGCCAACCCGACGGCGGCTTCGCCCGAAGCGCTGCTCGAGGCGGCCGAGCTCCAACGGACGCTCGCCGAGTTGGTCATCGCGCTCGAGGAGCCGTTCCGGGCGACGATCCTCCTCCGCTACCACCAGGGGCTTGAGCCGACGGAGATCGCCCGCAACCTCGGCGTGCCTGCCGGCACGGTGCGATGGCGCGTCGGCGAGGCGGTGCGCCGCTTGCGCCAGGCGCTCGACGCGCGCGAACGGCACGCCCCGCGCGGCCTCGAGTGTCGGCGTGCTTTGTTGCCGCTCGCGGGACCGCCAGGCCTGCCGGCTGCTCCGGGCCCGCCGTTCGGCTCGAGCGGCGTCGCGGCCGTCTCAGCGGCGAAGACCGTTACCAACGTCAAGACAGGAGCAGTCATCGCGATGGGAACCAACACCAAGCTCGTTATCGGCTCTGTCGTGACGGCGCTCCTCGTCGCGATCGGAGTGCGCACATGGCAGGCGCACGAGGGTGGGGCGACCGCAACCGCCGCGGGCGGGACCTACGGACACGAGCCCGAGGGTGATGAAGACCGAGCCAATAGCGGTGACAGGCGGGCGCGTGCGGCGCCCGCCTCGGGTGAGCCGGCATCTGTAGCCCCCGGTGGCGCCGCAGATGCGCGCGCGTCTGCGACGTCAAGGCTCGCCCGCCGCGGTGGGGGACACGCGTCGCGCGCGGTGCCGAACTTCGTGCCCTATCCGGGCCCTCAAGGCGAGGTCGCGTCCGCGCCACCCGCTGAGCGGCTCGGCTCCTTGGACAAGGATCAGATCCGCCGCGGCGTGCGGCGCATGATCCCGGCCTTGAAGGAATGCTACTCGAAGCTTCTCGAGACCGATCCGGCCGCGTCCGGCCGCTTGGTGTTGCGCTTCACGATTCGCGACGTCGAAGGCGAAGGGCGCATCAGCGAGGCGACGGTCGTACCGCAGAGCCCGGACGCCGGGGCGCGCGAGCTGCTGTCGCCCGCCGCCGAACACTGCATCGTGAACGCGCTCGCCGACGCCACGTTCCCCGCGGTGGGCGGCAAGGTGGATGTCACGTATCCATTCGCCTTCGCCCCGAACGACCTGATCCCGGGCACGGCGACACCGGCACCGGCGCCCACTGCGGCGACATCGCCGCCGACGTCGCGGCGATGAGCCGTACCACTGTGGGACGAGGCAAGCACGTGCAAGCCGCTATGCGAGAGCCAGAATTACAGCGACGCCGCGCGCAGTGCTATGAAGCACGACGTGCGTTGCACTGCCGGTCCTGGAACGGCGATCGAGGACGGATCGGGAGCGCACGACGTGGTTGAAAGGGCCGGGACGACGAAGCGACAGAGCGCGAGGGCAGCTGCGACTCCGGCCATCATCTGCCACCGGCGCGCAGGCAAGACGAATCCCGCGGCGCACCGTCGACGTTGTTCGCAAGGCACCTGGAGATCGCACCAGTTGGGCGGGAGGTTGCTGGGTGGGCCACGGCAGTCGGGCGGCAGCGGAAGCGGCAGCCGCACGACGGTGCGACACCGGCACGAGGGGCAGATCTTGAGGTCGAGTCCGGCCAGGGGTGGCCGCGCACATGAAATCGGGGCGAGCTGTGAGCCAAAATCAGATAGGATCTGATTTATGCCAAAGGCTCAAAGAATCTCGGCCACCGAGGCCGCCCGCTCGTTCTCGGATGTGGTGTCGCGGGTGCGCTACCGAAACGAGGAATTCGTCGTCGAAAAGGGTGGCGAGGCGATGTGTAGGATCACCGCCGTGGGCCGGAGGTCTTCACGCAGCACGATCGGGGACCTGCTGAAGCTGTTCGAGGAATTGCCGCCGTTCGACCAGGAGTACCGCAAGACGGTATCCGCCCTGGCCAACCACCAGGAAAAGCTGCCGAGGTCGCCATGGGGGCGGGAGTAGTCCTCGACTCGAGCGTGCTCATCGCGGCAGGGCGCGGCGACCTCGTCGCCAGGAGGAAGCTTGGGACGAGGATGGACGAGCGGCTGGCGATGTCGGCGATCACGGCGTCGGAACTGCTCCACGGGGTACACCGAGCACATCCCCCAGCCGTGCGGGCCCGGCGCGATGCGACCGTGGAGCGAGCGATCGAGGAGATCGAGGTTCTGGCGTTCGACCTGGTCGTAGCCCGCGTCCACTCCAGGGTATGGGCTGCCCTGGCTGCCAAGGGGACCATCGTCGGGGCACATGACCTCATCATTGCCGCCACGGCGCTCGCGCATGGCATGTCGGTCGCGACACGAGACCAGCGAAGCTTCCCCAAGATTCCCGACCTGGACGTGGAGCTGTGGCGCTGAAAGTCGGCGAGGCGATCAAGGACGCTCATGCGGTGGCTCCCACACCGAGCGTACGAAGGCGAAGTCCGCTTCCTCGGCGGTGTCGAAGCTGCGGCCGTGCCGGCTGACGAAAACCAGCAGCAGCACCGCGAGCCCGACCGCCAGCGGGACCACCAGACGCGGCTGTCCGGGCGACAGCAGTGCACGAGCGAGCACAGCGACGATGGCGAGGCCAAGCGGCGCGAGCGCGAGCGCGCCCGGCAGACCCAGGAATCCACCCAGGCTGCGCGGGGCAAACCCTTCGTAGAGGAGACGCACCGCGACCTCGAACACCGGGTTGTCGAACTGCTGTGGGAAGTGCGGGAACACCGCGCCGGCCAGGCCGCACATGAACACCGACGCCAGCGTTGATCCAGCGACCAGCGCCAGCGGCACGGCGCGGGCTGCGAACAATGAGCTCCAGGATGTGGCGACGCTCCACACCGCGAACGGTACCACCACCGCGATGTAGCGCGGCCCGCCGGCGCTCCAGCCGCCGCGGTGGTTGGACAGCCCGGCCAGAAACAGCAGCATCACGCCGGTCACGCCCAGAACCACCATGGCATCGCGGCTGCGGACCTTGATCGCGGTGACCGCCGCCGCACCCAGGCCCACGGCGACCAGCGGCGAGAACACGAATAGACCGAAATCGACGCTGACCAAAGATTCACGCAGCACCTTGGCGCGCGGCGCGTGCAGACCGAGGAAGCCTGCCGTGTGGTGGTAGAGGCGAAACGCGGCATCGTCGAGGTGGCCATAGGGCATCTCCCAGGGCCGACCGAACAGCGCCGTGTGGTAGCCAGCAAGCACAACCGCCGGGCCCGCGGCGCCCAGTGCGAGCAGCAGCGCGCGTTGCCGATGCACAGCCATGGCGTAGACGGCGACCACCGCGGCGGCGAGCAGATTCTGGTACTCGCACAGGACTGCGAGGCCAGCGAGTAAGCCGGCCAGCACGAAACGCCGGGATCCCGCCTGCCCGCCATCGCCCGTACCGCGCGCGTTCGCGACGGCCAGGAAGCCGGCGAACATCAGGGCGGCGCCCGGAGCGTGGCCGGCGAACGTGAGGCCGTACGGATACAGCATGGTGCCGACGCCCAGGCCGATCACCAGCAGATCGCGCGCCCGCGGCGATCCGGTCACACGTTCAACCCTGCGGCCGAACCAGGCGAAGAACCAGCACAGCGGCAGAACCACGCAGAACACGCGCAGCGCCCAGGTGGTCGCGCGTAGGCCGGGCTCGCCCGCGCCCAGCGCGCGGAAGCCAAGGTGCAAGGCGGCCAGCACCGGGACGCCGGCCAGCGACACGCCCGGCGCCTTCGACGAATAGTGTCGGTCGTTCGCCGCGGCTCGATCGCCGACCTCGCCCCATTCGCGCTCGACCTCGTCGATCGCGAGCGTGCCGTGCGCGACGATGGCGCGGGTCATCCAGATGCGCACGTTCTCGTTCGGGCTGTTCAGCTTGCCGAAGTAGGGAAACACGTAGAGGTAAGCGGCGGCGACCACCAGCGCGGCTTGGTGTCGACCGAGCCAGGTTTGCGCCGGCCCGGGAACGCCCGCGCCCGCCGCCTCAGCCATCCGCTTGCCAGACCGCCTGTCGGATGTCAGCGATGCGCTCGTCGACGGCGCGCAGATCCGCCAGCGATTGCGCGAAGGCGTGATCGGCGGCGTCCGAGGTGGCGGTGAGTTCACCTGCCGCATGTGCGTCGCGGGCTCGGCGTTCGTGCAGGGCGCCTTCCAACACCTCGAGCAGGCCGCGCCCTAACGCCGCGCCCGCTTGGGCAACGAATTCCTGCAAGCGCGCCGCGAACCCGTCGACGATCTCGTCCAACTTGGGAGCGACAGCGGCAGCAGCCCGGCGCACCGCCTCGGGCGCGCGCTGCCTGGCCTCGGTCTTCACTTCCTGCGCGACCTTGCCCTTGAGCAGAAGCGCCAGGATCGGTGTCGCCAGCGTCAGCAGTCCACCGGCCAGCGTGTTGACGAACAGGAACACCGTGGTGCCCAGCGCGCCCAGCGCGAATACCGAGGCGTCGTAGCGAAAGGTGTCGATCTTGATGGCCACGCGCAGGGCACCCGGCTCAAGTTCGTCGGCGACCGCCTTGCCCAGCGCGGCCTCGTGCTCGCTTGCCACCTCGATGACCTTCTCGGCTAGTGCTTCGAGCTCGCGGCCCAGCATCTCGCCTTCGGCCTCGAGCCACTGCTGCCACGTGTCCTGCAGGAACCCGCCCAGGAATTCCTGCACGTCGCCGGCATCGGCGGCGTCGATCTCACCCGGGAGCGCGGCGGCGAAGGCGTCGGTGAAGGCGGCCAGATCCTGGCGCACGCGTGCCTTGTGCGCCGCGGTCTCGGCCTTGATGGTGGCAGCGACCTGGTCGAACGCGCGGGTACCGTCGAGCAGGCGGGCACGGGCGCGAGTGACCCGGTCTTCCAGATCGGAAGTGGCAAGCTCCGCCGAGCGCCGGCGCATGCCCAGACTCTGGCGGACGAAGCCCGACAGGCGTTGCGCTTCGGCAAGCGCGTGATCCTCGACCAGGCGCCGCCGCTCGGCACCCAGCGAGGTGTGCATGTGCGCCACCAGCGCCGCCAGGCGCGATCCCTCCGCGTCACCGCCCAGCGCACGTTTGGCCGACACCGGAAAGATCGGCGCCTCGGGGATGATGGGCAGAAGCTGCGTCCGGCAGAAGCGCAACGCCTCGTCCAGCTCGGCGGCGTCCAGGCGATCGATCTTGGTGACCACGAAGATCAACCGATCGCGCACGCTGCGCAGCACGCGCTCTTCCAGGAAACGGCGCTCGGACGCGGTCAGGATCTGGGTGGCGTCCAGCAGGAACAGCGCCGCATCGGCCCGCGGGATGGTGCCGTAGGTGATGTCGGCGCGCAGAAGCGACAGATCGTTCACCCCCGGGGTATCGATGATGGTGACACCGTCCTTCAGGAACGGCGCCGGCCAGTCGAGCTCGACGTGGGACGCGGGTACGCCACCGGGCGCCGTGGACGCCGCGGCGCGCTCGACGGTGAGCCAGTCGCCCAGCCGGGCCGGGTCAATCGACTGTCGGGTGGCATCCTCGAACACCACCGCGGCCGCGGCGCTATCGCCGTAGCGGACGTGGGTCAACACCGCCGTGGTCGGCGTGATGCCGATGGGCAGCACCGCCTCGCCGAGCAGGGCGTTCACCAGCGTGCTCTTGCCGCGGTTGAACTCACCCAGGACCGCCAAAGAGATGCGCTCGTCGTCGAGCTTGGGGATGCGGGTGTCACGCACGTCGCACGCGGCCGACGTCAGACCCGCGGTTTCAGCCAGGTCGGCCAGGCGCGCCAGCACATCGCGAATGGCTTGCTTGCGCCCACCCGGCGCGCTCGCGCTGGTCGCCATCACAGCACCTTCAGCAATTCAGCGACCTGGGCATCGCATTCGTCCTTGGTCAAGGCCGGCGTCTCGTCTTGCGCCCCCTGCCCCGCCCGGAAGAACGTGGTGCGGGCAAACAGCCGCAGCGCCTGCACCCGCTTGGGCAGATACGGATGGGTCGCGAACAGCTCTTGCCAGCGCCCCGGCCCGCTGCCGACCTCGTCGAGTTGCTGCATGTACTCGTCGATGTTGATGTCGCTGTACAGCTTCTTCGATCCGACCGCCAGCTTGACCAGCGTGGTGGTCGATGCCGCGAGATCGCGTGTGCACAGCAGGCTCGCGCGGTCGCAGGTGATCTCGGCCCGCCGCGCCCACGCGTTGAGCGCCAGCACCGCCGGCTTGGCCGCCCAGCGCACCAGCTGACTGCCCGCCTGGCTGAGAAAATAAAGCGTCGTCAGGTACACGGTGTGGTCATTGTGGATGTGGCCGCACTCGTGGCCCAGCACCGACAGCAGCTCGGTCTCGCTGAGGTGGTCGATGAGCGCGCCGCTGATGATGATGCTGGCGTCATCGCGCGTGCCGACAGTCTGCGCGTTGACCACGCCCACGTCGGGGGTCACGTACACCGCTGGCATCGGGATCTGCAGGGTCTCGGCGCAGCGAAGCGCCAGACCATGAATCCGCGGGAACTGCCGCGGCCCGACCCGGATGGCACTGCCGAGCAGATTGCTTCTGCCGACGCTTTGCCAGAAACGCAGGGTCGCCTCCACCGCCAGCGTCACCGGTCGCAGCCGCGCCAGCGCCGACCGGACCTTCAGATCGCCGCCGTAGGCGTAGGCCGCGCCGTCACGCGCGCGTGCCCGCGCCTGCCCCTTGCGGGCCGCTACGTAGCGCGCGAACGACAGATCGATGCCGGGCACGTCGGAATCCGCCGCGTATCATAGTAAGCTTTTGGGTTCCATGTCCGCCACGTTGTCCGTTCCCGCCACCGTCGACCCCACCATCGAGTCGGCCGTTTCACCAGCGGCTGTCGCCCACATGCGCCGCGCGCTTGCTGCTGCCGAGGCCGCCGCGCTGTCGGGCGAGGTGCCGGTGGGCGCGGTGGTGGTGCAGGGTGGCGAGATCGTGGCGGTCGCGCACAACCAGCGCGAGACGCGCAATGATCCCACCGCGCACGCCGAGATCGTCGCCCTGCGCAGCGCCGCCGCCAAGCTGGGTGGTTGGCGCCTGGTCGACGCCGAGCTGTACGTCACCATGGAACCGTGCCCGATGTGCGCCGGCGCCGTGGTCAACGCGCGGGTGCGGCGGCTGGTGTACGGCTGCGACGATCCCAAGGCCGGCGCCGTGCGCACCCTCTACCAGTTGCTCGACGATCCAAGGCTCAACCACCGCGTTGACGTCGTGTCAGGCGTGCTGGCCCCGGAAGCCGCTGCGCTGCTGCGCGGGTTCTTTTCGCGGCTACGGCGGTAGGGCGGGGAAGCGCGCCGGAAGGGTGCATCGTGAAGGCGCTCACGGTAAGAAAGCTTCCTGCTGAAGTTGTGCGTCCAGCACCACGACCTGGACAATCTGGTGGGTTGCTGTCACCACCGACGATCACTTTCGTCGGATTCCCGAAGTCCTGTCCGAGATCCTACCGGTCGCATGAAGACCCGATCGCGCGGCCATCTCCGACACCGAGCAGTTGCAAGTCTTGTAGGAGGCCGAATGCTCACGACGCCGCGACTCGGTAAGCTGACGTCAGTCCTCGTGCTCGTCGCCCTCGGGCTCTTGCTCGCGGTGTGGGGGCGCCGATCGAGCCAGTCGCGCGGTGACGATCCGATGGGCCTCCGGCGCGGGTCCATCCTGGGCAACCGCGACGGCACGCCGGGCGCCAACGTGCCGTGAACGAGCGGAGGGTGGGGGAGCGCTCACGCCGGGTCAACGGCGCGTGGCAGGTCCATGACCGCGTTCTGGCCGGACGATTCGATCTGGCCGCCGGACGGTTTCGCAGCGGCCCCACGCGACTTGCTGACCGGTCCACCGGCGAAGTGAATTCGCGGACTTCACCCCACCTGCGGCCGAGCCCTTGGCTCGGCTACTGAAGACCTGCCCAATTGATGGACAGCTCTTCAGAACTTCTTCACGCAGACGGTCGCGTCGCAGACGTAGCCGGAGGCACAGTCGGTCGGACCGACGCAAATGTTCTTGCAGGCGGTCGGGGCACAGGCGTACTGAACACACAAGATCGTCTGCGGCGCCGGACGGCACGTGCCTGCGCCGTCGCAAGTGCGCTCGGTGGTAGCGACTCCGGCGGTGCAGATTGGGGCCGCGCAGACGGTGTTGGCTGCGAAGCGGCGGCATGTGCCCGCGCCGTTGCAGGTGCCGTCTTGGCCACAGGTGCTGACGCCGTCACTGAGGCACTCGTTGTCCGGATCGTCACCCGCGGCAACCATCGTGCACCGGCCGAGTGACCCTGGTATCGCGCAGGACGCGCACAACTGAGTGCACGAACTCTCGCAACAGAGCCCATCCACGCAGAACCCAGAGCCGCACTGTCCGGCGCCCGAGCAGGCTCTGCCATTTCCGGATGGCGGTGTGATGTCTGGCTGGCGATCCAGGGAGCCGTCGGTAACGAGCCCGTCGGCGCCCTGACCCGTGCTGCCACCATCGGACGGCGGTGTGAGGTCTGGCTGGCGATCCAGGGAGCCGTCGGCAACGAGCCCGTCGGCGCCCTGACCCGTGGGCCCGTCCATCGCATCGGCGGATGCGACTGCGTCCTCCATCATGACGGTCGCGCCCGGTCCATCGCCGACGATTGCATCGGCGCCACCGTCGTCCCCGCCGGTGGTGACCAGGGGCTCGTACCCGAGGCGCCCGCAGCCGACGGCGCCCATCGCAAATGCGATCAGCAAGAAGGTCCCGAGCCCCTCGTCGCGAGGGCGGATGCGCGATGGCCTCCCTGGAAGGCACTGGGCCTGGAACATGGTGGAGTCATCGGCAGGTTGTTCACGGATCCGAAGTCCCGAGGGTCGTGCGACCATAACCGGCGTGATCGGGGCGGCGTCGCTTCACGGCGCTTGTGACGTCGCGCTTTGCGGTTTGAGAAGGCCGGTCACGTATTCGCTCGATCGCAGGTAGCGCTTGGCAGCCGCGCGGATACGCTGCGAAGTCACCTTGGCCACCATCGGCTTGATGTCGGTAATCAGCAGGGGATCGTCGCCAAATTCCCAGGACTGCTTGAGTTCCCGCAGCCAGAAGTTGTTTTCCTTGAGGCTGGTTTCGTGCGCGCGCAGACGGGCTTCCTTGACCTTCTGCAGGTAGGCATCGCCAATGCCCTTGTCCTGCAGCGCCTTGATCTCGTCGAACACCGCCTGCTTGAGCTTGTCCACGTTTTCAGGTGCACAGCCAAACTGGATGACGAAGCCGAATTGCTGTTTCGGGCGGCGGGTATGCCAGCCATTGGCGCCGACACCGTAGACGCCGCCCATGTCTTCGCGGAGCACCTCGCGCAGGCGAATGCTCAGGGCCTGCTCCAGCATCTGGAGATCGTTGTCATTGTCGCGCGTCCAGGTCTCAGTGCCGTGGAACAGCAGCACCAGCTGGGCCTTGGGCTCGGTGCCCTTGGCCACGGTCATGGCCTTCACCCCCGAAGGCGGGCTCACACCCACGTCGCGCCAGGTCTCCTTGCGGCCCTTGCTGGGCAGGCTGGCCAGATAGGTCTCGACCAGCGGCTTCAATCGTTCGGGTGTCACGTTGCCCACGAAGACGAAGGTGAAGTCACCCACATCGGCAAACCTGTCGCGAAACACCGCCAGGGCTCGGTCAAGGTCGACGCCCGCCAGGACCTCCGGCGTGGTCGGCCTGCGCCGGCGGTGATTCTGGGCAACGAAGGTTTGGAGATCCTCGAAGAAGGATGCTTCGGGGCTCAGCCGTCGGTTGCGAACCTGCTCGGACTCGCGTGCTTGCCAGGCACGGAACGAGGTCTCGTCTCGGCGCGGCGCGGTGATCTCCAGGTAGATGAGCTGAAACAGGGTGTCCAGATCTTCGGGTGAGGCGGAGCCGGATAGTCCCTCCGACAGTTCGTCGATCTCCGGATGAACCGCCACGATCCTTCCCGACAGGGCCTTGCGTAGCTGGACCGCGCTCAGCGGACCGACCCCCGCCTCGCTCAGGATCCTCGATGCGAACCGCGCCGAGTCGAAGTCGGCATCCTTGACCAGCGAATGTCCGCCCGGCGAGAACGCCAACACGCGCACCTCGTCGTTCTTGAAGTCGGTCGGCTTGAGCACCACGCGGATGCCGTTCGAGAGTTTCCACTCGGTCACGCCTATCGCCTTGATGGTTCGTGTGGCCTTCACCGATCCCGCCCGCGGCACCGACGCCAGCAACGGCACGTTCGACACCGCGTCCTCGTAGGCCTTGACCTGTCGACCCTGCACCGACTGCACCAGCGCCAGCACAGCCGCGGGCGTTGGCTTGGTCATCTTGGGTGACCCGCTGATGGCGATGACCCGGTTTTCAGCTCCGCCCCAGGATTTCGCCAGCCCGTTCAGTTCCGCCAACGTGAAGCTCGGCAAGAAGCGCTCGACCAACGCCAGCTCGGCGGCGATACCGGGCATCGACTCGCCCTGCAGAAAGTGCCGGACAATTTCACTTGCGAATGTCTGCGCCTCCAGCTTGTCGCGTTCGAGCAGCGCCTGACGGAAACCGCGCAAGTATTCCTTCTTCTCGCGCTCCAGCTCGGTAGCGGTGAAGCCATGTCGCTCGACCCGCAGCGCCTCGCCCAGCAAAGCTTCGAGGCCGCGCAGCACGCCATCTTCCTTGGTGGCCGCCGCCTGGGCGAACAGATCGGTGGGGCGGACGAACTTGCTGGTCATCGATCCGGCACCCAGGAACGGAGCGTCGGGCTGGCGCCGGATCTCATCGAGCCGCGCGTTGAGCATGGAATGGTAGAGCTGCTCGGCCACGCTGCGCCGGTAGTCACGGGCGCTGCGCTCCGGTCGGTGGGGCAGCTTGCTGTAGAGGGAAACGCTGGTGCTCGGCATCTCGGCATCGGTCTCGACACTGACCAGGGTGGTCGGGTGCGCGGGAACCGGCTCGGTGGGCCGCGGGCGCTGAGCCACCGGCTTCGGCAGATCGCCAAACTCGGCCTTGATTCGCTGTTCGATGTCGTCGGCCGAGAAGTCACCCACCGCGATCACCGCCATCAGGTCAGGCCGGTACCAGTCCCGGTAGAAGCGGGCAATCGTGTCGCGGGGCGCGGTCTTGATGATCTCGGGTTTACCGATGGTGATCCGGTCAGCGTATTTCGAGCCGTGGAACAACACCGGAGCCTGCTTGTCGAACAGCCGCATCCCGGCCCCACGCCCCAGCCGCCACTCCTCCAGGATCACGCCGCGCTCCTTCTCGACCGCGTCGGCGCCGAAGCTGATGTCGCCGGCCCAGTCGCGCAACACATTCATGGCCTTGCCCACGATGTCCGGCTGGTCGGTGGGAACCTGCAGCATGTACACCGTCTCGTCGAACGTCGTGTAGGCGTTCAGGTCGGCGCCGAACTGCATGCCGATGCCTTCCAGGAAGTTGACCAGTTCCTGTTTGGGAAAGCGTTTGGTGCCGTTGAAACCCATGTGCTCGACAAAATGCGCCAACCCCTGCTGGTCAGCGTCCTCAAGCACGGATCCGGCATTGACCGCCAGCCACAGGCTCGCGCGCTTCTCGGGCTTCTTGTGCGGCCGGATGAAGTAGGTCAGCCCGTTGGCAAGCCGGCCGACCCGGACGTGCTCATCGACCGGCAGGGCACGGTCGAGATCATCGATCGGGGCGGGCGGCGCGGCTGGTTGCGCCGCCATCGCGGGCAGCGTGGGCGCGCCAGCTGGCACCAGCGCCGCGGTGGTGCAGCTGCCAGTGGTCGTGAGGGCGACAAGGACGTTGACGAGGAGCCAGACGGGACGGCGCATGGCCCTGTTATACGCCTCGTCGTCGTGCCCGTGGCAAAGGCGGCGTGGTGCCACCCCAGACCATTCGTCGGGCCGTCAGTCGCCGCGTCGCGATCCCAGCGCACGGGCCGGCGGGGCAAGTGCTCGTGCGCCCGCCCCGGATCTCTTGCCGGCGGTTGCGGTGATCCACGGATCGGTCTTGCCGCGCAGCTCGCGGGCGCGCTGGTCGGTAACCGCCTCGGCCAGAGCGGCTGCGATCTTGTCCAGGCCAGCATCAGACAGCAAGGCGGGCCCCTCGACCGGGTTGTCGAGAAAGCCAACCTCGACCAGCACAGCCGGCATCGCCAGCCCCTGCAGCACGTCCAGGGCGGCACCGTCCTGCTTGATGCCGCGGTCCCACGCGGCCCCGACGGTGTCGGCCAGCCGCCAGCGCACGCGGCGCGCAGCCTCCAGACTCTCGAACGCGGTCGCGCGCACGCGGTGGGCGGCGAACACGGCGGCCGCGTCGTCGGCCTCGCGCACGGCCGCCGCCTGGGCGTCGCGCTCAACATCTTGCGCCGACAGCACGTAAAGCTCGAAGCCTCGTTGCGTGCCCCGTGACGGCCCCGCCGGCGAAGCGTTGGCGTGCAGACTCAAGAACAGGCGTGCCCCAGCCTGGTTCGCGCAACGCACGCGTGCCCGCATCGGCAGCAGCACGTCGCCGTCGCGGCACAGGACCACGCGCAGGTTCTTCTCGCGCCCAAGCCGCAGCGCCACCCGTCGCGCCAGATCCATGGTGATGTGCTTCTCGAAGGTGCCGGGCCGCTGCGAAGCGGTGCCCAGGTTGGTGCCGCCGTGGCCTGGATCGAGCGCCACCGTGAACGGCATCTCGCCCGCGCCCGGGGCTAGCGCCAGCCACAGAACCGAAAGCGTCGATATCACCCCTTGAGGGTATCAGTGGGTGCAAGAAATTCGGTCGGTCAGGCTGCCCGTTGGTGCGCGCTGAACGCGCGGGTACCCTTCGCTCATGCTGGGGGTGGCGGCCTGGGCGCTCGCTCGGGTGGCGTGGCTACTGGTCATCCACCGCGTGATCGGCTGACCGAGCCGGGTCATCGTCGGCGCGCCACACGGTCGCGAGCCAGGGTTGCAGGGCGCGCGGCTTGCCCGCCGGGCGGTGGTAGTGCGAAAGCTCGCTGAACCCCGCTGCCGTGACGTGCGTGCGCCAGGTCTTGAGCGAGTGAAAGGCGCCGTATCGGCTACCGGAGAATCCTTCGGTGTCGTCGCCATGCGGGTTCGAGCAGAACAGCACCCCGCGCGGCCTCAGACAGCGGCGAATCTCGGCAAGCACCCGCGCGAGTTCCTGCGTCGGCACATGGAAGAGGGACGCGTTGGCGAACACGCCGTGGAAATTCCCGCTGGGCAGCGCCAACGTCAGAAAGTTCTGATGCAAGACCTGGCAGCCGGTCGCCGCGCGCGCCATCTCGACGAAGCTTGCACACCCGTCGAGCCCGACTGCTTCATGGCCCAGGGACTTGAAGTAGGCGAGATCGCGGCCGGGACCACAGCCCAGGTCCAGCAGCACGAAGGGCGCTGGGCCTTCGATCGCAGCCAGGAACGCCTGGGTGTTCTGTGAAACGTCGTGAATGCGCGTGCTCTGCTCGAACGATCGCGCTGAAGAATCGTAGTTGGTGAGAGTGCGCGAGGTCAGGGCCTGAAGCTCGGTGTTGGTCAGCGGCTTGTTCACGGTTAGACGTCCAGGCCGACCAGGCGCATCAGGTCGAGCGCGTTGGTCCGGGTGATGGTTCCGGCGCGCATGGTGTAGTCGAACACCAGCTTGCCGTCCTCGATCCGGTCCTGGAAGTGGACGTTGTCGGCGCGTTCACCCAGATCATCCACCAGGTGAGCGAGGGCCAGATCGTGGGTGGTGACGATCGCAAGCGCCCCGGCATCGATCAGCGCTTTGACGATGCCACGCGCGCCGATGAGGCGATCGTGCGAGTTGGTGCCGTGCAGGATCTCGTCGAGCAGGGCCAGCGTGAACGGCGAGCGCTGCGCTTCTGCGACTGCGTGCTTGAGCCGGGTGATCTCGGCATAGAAGCGCGAGTGGCCCGCCTGCAGCGAGTCGTTGACCCGCAGTGTGGCCGCCAGCGTGACGGGAGTTAGCGCGAACCGGCGGGCGCACACCGGCGCCCCGGCAAGCGCCAGCACCACGTTGACCCCGACGGTTCGCAGGTAGGTGCTCTTGCCCGACATGTTGGATCCGCTGATGAGCAGGAGGTGGACCTTGCCCAGGGCGACCGGGTTCAGTACTCGGCGTGCCGATGCAATCAGCGGATGGCCGACGGCTTCGCCCTCGATGTGTGGCCCATCGGACTGGTCGAGGAGCTCGGGGAACGGGAAGTCAGGGTGCTCGTGGGCAAACGCGGCCAGTGACGACAGCGCCTCTATGGCGCCCGCCGCCCGCACCCAGCGCGCCACGGCGGCCCCGTTGCGCGCCTGCCAGTTCTGGACCGCCATTGCCAGCTGTGTGGACAGCAGCAGCGGCGCCGTCAGCAACGCCTGCATGGCGTTGCGGCGGGTCTCGTACCAGCCGACCAGACGCGCCAGGCGGGCGATCTCGGCCGAGGCGCGGCCGCTGCCGGCGGTGAGCTCGGCGCGCAACGCCACCAGCGCCGGCGCGGTGAACGCGGTGTTCTCAACGACGGCGACCAGCGCCGCCAGCAGTTGCAGCTCGCGCGTCCGCTGGGCCAGACCCTGCTCGATGCCGACCGTCCGCCTGGCGCAGCGCCGAGCGAACGCCACGGCGGCGACGAACACCGCGAGCGCGGGCAGCACGTGGCCCATCGATAGCGCCCCGACCGCCGCGGTCGTCAGCAGCCCCATTGCCGCTGCCAGCACCCGCAGCGAGCCCGGCACCGGCGCGCGCTCTTGTTCGGCCCAGGCCAACAGACTGCGCTCTTGCACGTCGTCTTCGAAGAGCGCGTCGCCCCGGGTGGCGAGCGCTTCGCGCAGGTCAAGCTGGGCCGCCAGCTCGGCGACCGCTCGCTGCCGCGCCAGCACCACCTCTCGTGGCGCCGGTGTCACCAACCAGCTCGCCAGAGTCTGTTGCCCGATCGGGGTGCGCGCCGTGCAGAGCAGGCCGTAGAGCGAGCCCTTGCCGAACAGATCCAGATCGCCGGCGAACGGGTGGGCATCGTCGCGGAACCGCTCGCCGCCGCCCGCGGCGTCGGTCCAGCGCTCGTCGATGCGTGCCAGCGCCTCGGCGTGAAAGCGCGCCGCGCGTAGGGCGTCGCGCTGTCGGGCCAGCACCCGGCCGCGCAGCGCCGCCAGCGCGATCAGGGCCGCCGTCGGGCAAAGCAGCCAGAGCGAGGTGAATCGATGACGGTCGCACGACTGATACGCCAGCACCATCCACGCCAGCGCCAGCGCCCCGATCAGGCGAGCGAGCAGCAGTGCCCGCCCAGCCGCTGCGTGCGCACTGGCCAGCCGCAGCGCCTCGCGCCGCGCATGTTCGCTTCGCGGGGGCGGGGCGGCCATCGGCGCCGCACTATAGCGCGCGCGAGGCGACGCGCTGACGGTGCTCGCGAGCGTGCCAAACGGTGGACGCGGCAGCGTGAGCCCGTCACGTGCCCGGGAGGCGATATCTCGTCGCTGCCATGCTGCACGGGCGGCGGGCGCTTGTGCGACAATCGCGCGCCTTGGCTGCCCTGCTCTCGGTCCGCGATCTGGTCACGACCGTTCGGGTCGGAGACGCCGACGTGGCGGCGGTGTCGGGGGTGTCGTTCGAGCTTGGCGCGGGGCGGACGCTGGGCTTGGTCGGCGAATCGGGTTGCGGCAAGTCACTGACCGCCATGTCGCTCGTCCGTCTGCTGGCCGCGCCGCGCGTGCGCATCGCGGGCGGCGCGGTGGTGTTCGAGGGCCGCGATCTGACCCTGCTCGCCGAGCGCCAGTTGCGCCGCGTGCGTGGCCGCCGCATCGGCATGGTGTTCCAGGAGCCATCGACGGCGTGCAACCCGGTGATGACGGCCGGCGATCAGGTCGCCGAGCCGCTGCGTGTGCATGCCGGACTTGACCGCAGCGCTGCACGCGCCCGCGCCGTCGAGTTGCTGGCCGAGGTCGGCATCCCGTCGCCGGCCGAGCGGGCGCGCGCTTACCCGCACGAGCTGTCGGGTGGCATGAAGCAGCGGGTGATGATTGCGATGGCGCTGGCGTGCCGGCCCGTGCTGCTCATCGCCGACGAGCCGACCACCGCGCTCGACGTCACGGTGCAAGCGCAGATCCTGGAACTGCTGGCGCGGTTGCGGCGCGAGCTCGGCATGGCGCTCTTGCTCATCACCCACGATCTCGGCGTGGTCGCCGAAACCTGCGACGATGTCGCGGTCATGTACGCCGGGCGCATCGTCGAGGCGGCGCCGGTGTCGGCGCTGTTCGCGGCGCCTCGCCATCCCTACACCGCCGGTTTGTTGACCGCCCTGCGCACCCTGGAACACGGCGGCGTCGATGGCAGCGAGTCGGGCGGCGGCGCGCGGCGACGTCTGCGCGAGATCCCGGGCGCGGTGCCGGCACTTGGCCAGGCTCCCGCGGGCTGCGCGTTCGCCGATCGATGCCCGCGCGCGGCAGCCGACTGTCGCGCCAGCACGCCGCCTCTGGCGCCTCTGGGCACACCCGATCATCTGGTCCGCTGCTTCCATCCGGAGCCGGTCGCGTGAGTGCCGGGGTGGCGCCGCTGCTTGAAGCGCACGATCTGATCAAGCACTTTCCCGTCGGCGGTGGGCTTGCCGGCGGCCGCCGGCAGGTGGTGCGCGCGGTGGACGGCGTGTCGATCTCTGTCGGACGTGGCGAGACCCTGGCGCTGGTCGGCGAGTCGGGCTGTGGCAAGACCACGCTTGGCCGCGCGGTGCTGCGCTTGCACGAGCCCAGCGCGGGCACGCTGCGTTTCGCGGGCGAGAACTTCCTGGGTCTTGCCGGGTCGGCGCTGCGCGCCGCTCGCCAGCGCATGCAGATGATCTTCCAGGACCCGCAGGGCTCGCTCAACCCACGCATGATCGTCGGCGACATCGTGGCCGAGCCGCTCGATGTCCATCGCTTGTGCCCGACCCGCGCGCAGCGCCGCGAGCGCGTGATCGAGCTGCTCGGCCGCGTCGGGCTGCCGCCCGAGAGCTTCGCGCGCCATCCGCACGAGTTTTCGGGCGGCCAGCGCCAGCGCATCGGCATCGCGCGCGCGCTTTCGGCCGGTCCTGAACTGGTGGTCGCCGACGAGCCCATCTCGGCTCTCGATGTGTCGATCCAGGCGCAGATCGTGAACCTACTCGGCGATCTGCAGGTCGAGCGCGGCCTTGCCTACCTGTTCGTCTCGCACGATCTGCGCGTGGTGCGCTACCTGGCCCACCGCGTGGCTGTGATGTACCTCGGCCGCATTGTCGAAACCGGGCCCACCGCGCAAGTGTACGAGTGGGCGGCGCACCCCTACACCCGCGCCCTGCTGTCCGCGGTGCCACGCGCCGATCCGGGGACGCGCCGCCTGCGGGTGATTCTTGAGGGCGATCCGCCGTCGCCCATCACGCCGCCACCGGGCTGCGCTTTTCACCCGCGCTGCCCGACGTACGCCAAGCTGGCGGACGCGCGCTGCCGCACCGAACGCCCCGAGCTTGCGCCCGCCGCCGCCAGCGGCCACACCGTCGCGTGCCATCACCCGGACGGGTAAGTGGCGTCGTGTCTCGACAATGACAGCCGTATGGGGGAGATCTCGCCCATGAAAGTGGCGATCATTGGCGCGGCAGGAAGGGTGACTGCTGGGACAACGCTGTCCCGAAAAGTTTCTTCGCCACGCTGAAGAATGAACTTGTCCACGACATGGATGACTTACGACGCACAACCGGCAGCTTGCTACTCATGGCCGGCGCGAACCAGATCGCGGGAAAGATTCCCGAGGATCTACAGGGACTTCAAGTTGTGGACACGAGTGGACGAGTATCGAACTCTCTGCCTCGCGCCCCCGCTGGAAATCATGGGGGTTTTCGAGGCCGTCGCAAGGCTCGCGGGATAGCGCGGGAACGACCATGCGGCCCCAGAACGACCTCGTGGAGCGCCTGCGCGACGCCCTTACCCGCTCGCAGCGAGCCTGCGCCGAGCTGACCGCCGCCCGCCGCGACGAGGCCGCCGCCCTGTCCGAGCTGCGGGCCACCGGCGTCTCGTGGTGGGCCATGGCCACCAAGCTCGCCCCGATCTGCGAGCGGCGCCGGCTGGCCAAGGCCCTGCGCCAGCGTGCCTGGCGCTTTTCCCGCGTCTCACGCAGCGACGTGAATCATTCGGCCGAGGCCGCTCCAGCGTCGGTTCAGGCTGGTGCCGGTTCTTCCGCGCCTTCATCCTCAATCGCGGAGGTAGCCACTATGCCAACAAAGCTCATCAAGCGAACCACGACCGTCGAGGAGTTCGAGCCGAAGGAGGAGATGGGGGACGCGGATCTGGACCGTGAGGACACCGAGGTCGGTGACGAAGATGTCGGTGATTCGGACGACAGCGACGACGAACAAGCCGCCAAGTCGCCGAAGCGGCGCGGACGGTGAAGGGCCTGTCCGGCGCCAGGCGACCGCGACAGCGCGCTTGGGACGGGCCCGTGGCCGCCTGCACGCGCGTGGCCGCAAGCCGCCTGGTCGCCAAGGCGGCAGGTCGCGCGCTCGGCGACGCGGGCACGTGCGAAGCAGCGATCGCGTTCGCCCACACAGCCACGCGCGAGCTTCTCCTGGCCGGCCGAGGAATCCACGATCGGCTGGCTGCTGGCCGCCCGACCTGCGCGCGTTCGCTGCTGAAGACGGCTGAAGAGACCGCCCGGGTTGCCGCCGAGGTGGTTGCCGCCAGATGCCCCAGCAGGCCAGGGCCGAGCAGCCCGTAGGAGGTCGCACACGATGCCGCGTTCATCCGTCCAGAACCCCAGGGCCACGATGGCACCCTGCCGGCGGCTCGCGATCGCCCGCATGCGGATCCGCGGTGGCCGTGCTGCCGCGGAGGGGGGCGTTTGTCGGATCGGCCGCGATCTGCTCGACAGCGCCGCGCGCGACGTCTCAGAGGTGCGGCCGGTACTGGACTCCGACCGCCGCTTAAAGACGTGCCGCGGTGTCTTCGCCGCAAGCACACCCGCGTACCTTGTGCACTGCAAACGTGGCGGAGTGGCTCGATGACTCCGCGGCGCTGGAGCATGCGCACGATGCGGACGCGAATGATCTGAAGCAGGTCAGCCACCTCGTTGGTGGGCGACGCACCACCGATCATCAAAGCGTAGGCGGGCCTGGGGTGGTGGAGCCGCAGTCCGGTCCTGGCGACCTGCTCGACCTGCCAAGTCCCGCAACCAGGAGCGATCCCGCCCGATGATCCGGGGTGGGTCACGCGCTTGCCCTGTCATCGCCCGGCCATCGGGCGACCCACGAGCGCCATCAGCCGGAGGCAACCGTGCTGTGGAAAGCGGTGCAGGCAAACTGGAAGAC
>JANPCZ010000111.1:0-11878 GCA_031431215.1 Myxococcales bacterium | reverse complement strand
GTCTGTGGTCGACATGCACCTCGACCTTGTGCAACTGCACGGTGACGAGAAGGTTGGCAACTGGGAAGAGTTACGCCCCGAACAAATCGTGCGCGCCGTCCGCGTGGTCGACGAAGCGTCAATGAAGGACGCTCTGGGCTGGGAGCCGCGCTTCTTCATTTACGACGGCGCCGCCGCGGGCTACGGCGGTACCGGTACCCAGCCGCCGTGGCCGCTGATCGCGGAGTTTGCGCGGCACCCGTTCCTGCTCGCCGGCGGCCTGACACCTCACAACGTTGCCGATGGCATCGCCGCCACGCGCCCCGATGGGGTCGACGTCGCCAGCGGCGTCGAGTCCGCGCCCGGCGTGAAAGACGACACCAAGGTCCGGGCCTTCATCAAGGCCGCGCGTGCCGCCGCTGCCAAGCTGGGAATCAGCTAGCGCTTTAGCCGAGCAGGATCTTGCCCGCCGGCCCGCGGCCTTCGCGCAGCACGGTGACCCAGTCGTCGACCAGGCTGACCACGGTGCTGGGCGGGCCTTGCTGCAAGCCACCATCGAGTATCAGGTCCAGATCAGCGCCGTACTCTTTCTGGATGTCGATGGCGCAGGTCAAGACCTCGCCGGCGCGCGACTTGGCGGTGGCGGTCAGGATGGGCTTGCCCAGTTTCCACAGCAGCCGCTCGCACAGGGCGGTGTCGGGGATACGCACGCCGATGGTGCGGCGCTCTTCGTGAATGAAGGGCGCGGGCACCTTCGAGGTGGCCGACATCTCTGCGCAGTACGGGCCGGGAAAGATCCGGCTCAGGATCCGGTACGCGTTCTCGTTGGCGATCGCGTAGTGCGGCAGCATGCCGATGTCGGGCAGCAAGAAGGTCAGCGGGCGCTTGGCGCCGTCGATTTCGCGCATCTGGTGGATGCGGTCGAGGGCCTGCTTCTGGCCCAGCTCGCAGCCAATGCCATACAGCGTGTCGGTCGGGAAAGCGATCACACCGCCGCCCGCCAGCACCTCGATGGCCTGCCGGATCACCGCCTCGTCGGGTTGCGAGGGCGCGATCGTGACGATGGGTGCCATGGGTGAAACTTGGCGCGACCTTTACCCCGGGCGTGCCTGCCGTGCAACAGTTTCCCGCCCACGGAGGCGCGTGCGAAGCTGCCGCCCGTGCGAGTGAGCCTGCGCTGGTTGCTGGTGGTCGCCACGCTGACGCTGACTTCTGCGCTGGCCGCCGATCGTGCGCCGCGCGCTGATAATGGGGCGCGCGCGATTGTCAGCATCTCGGTGAAAGGGCCGCTGGCGCTGGTCGAGGTCGAGCGAGCACTGCCCACGGGCGAGGACGTGCGCAGCATCGCCGGTCTGCGCACGCTGGAACTGGACCTGCCCGAGGGCGCAAGCCCGGTGAGCTTCGAGATCATCGCCGGCGCAAGGCCTCTCAAGCTCGCCGCGGCCGCAACCGAGATCGCGCGCGCTGACTTCGCCGCCGCGCTGGCGGCGAAGACGCGCACGCGGGCGCCAGTTACCGACGAGAGCGCCGACTACCGGGTCAGCGTGTCGGTGCCGGCAACGACGCCGGCCCGGCTGCGCTACCGGTTCACCGCGCCGCTTGCATGTCAGCGCGGTCGCCTGGTTCTGGCGGTGCCAGGCGCCCTCGAGGTGTCACCGTCGCCGGCCGAGGTCAGGTTGGCGGTCGAGCCGGGCGTTGGCATGGCGGCCGAGGACGCCGAGGTAGCGGGCGTGCCGGTGCATCTGCGAGCGGCCGGGGGCGGCTGGTCGGCCCTGGGCCGGGCACCGGCGCGAGCGGCCTGGCAGGTGTCGTTCGCCGTGCGCGGCAGCGGCCCGGTAGGCAAGCAACGGCCGGCGGCGAGAGTCGTGGCGGCCACCGGCGCGTCGCGGGCCGGGGCAAGCGGCAGCCGTACCACCGCGATAGGGCTGTGTCGGCCCGACAGTCCAGCCGATCGCCCGCTGCCCGATCGATTGTTGCTGCTCATCGACCGCTCGCGCAGCGTCGGGCCAGCGGGGCTGTCGCTGGAGCGCGAACTTTCGCGCCAGTTGATCCTGGCGTTGCCGCCGACCTTGCGGATCAACGCCGTGCTGTTCGACCGGGGGGCGGTCGCGCTGTTTCCCCTGTCGCGCACGGCGACCCGCGAGGCCATGGCCGCGCTGGACGATGCGCTGGTGCCGGCGGCGCTACGCAACGGCAGCGACGTGGCAGCCGCGTTGCGCTTCGCCGCCGAGCTGGCACGGGGCGATGGTGCGACCGCTGCTGCCACATGGCTCGTTGTCATCACGGATGCGGCGCTGCCACCGGTGCCCGAGGGCGGTGCGGCGTTCGCGGGCTTCCCAGCCGCAAGCACGACTGCCGCCGTGCTCACCATCAGGCCGCAGGACGACGAGCCTGCCACGCGCGCGCGCAGGATCGCGCTAGCAGCATTGCCGGCGCAGCTGGGCGGCGTGAACCGCGCCATCCCGGCAGTGGGGCTGGTCGATGCGGCGCGGGATGTGATCGCATCGCTGCGCCAGGGCGGCGACCTGTTCGCGCCCAGGCTGGTGTGGACACAAGGCGGAGTGCCCGCGCCAGGTGTCGGGCTGGGCGAAGCGCTCGCGCCGGGGCAGGGCTTGGTGAAACTTGCCGAGCTGCCTCGCGGTGCTGGCAGGTTGTCGGTGCACGCCACCCTAGCGGGTCGGGCGATCGAGCTGCCGGTCGTCCCGGTGGCCGTGGACGCGCGCTGGTTGCGTCGGGACGACCCGCCGCCCGGGCCGGCGTGGTTCGGCGCCGCGCGTGACGTCGTCGCCCTGGTCGAGCCGGCGCACCGTGCCGCCCCGGCAATCAACGATGGGCCGATCGGCCAGATGGACCGGGACGTCGTGCGAAATTCCCTGGCATTCACCTTCATGCCGCGAGCGCGCGCCTGCTACCTGAACCGTCCGGTCAAGCGCGCCGAGGATCTCGATCTGCGTGGCCGCGTGAGCGTCGAGCTGCAGCTCGAGCGTGGCGAGATGACTGCCGCCACCATCAAGAGCTCGACCCTGGGGCGTCCCGAGATCGAATCGTGTCTGGTTGAGGCCGCGTTCGCCGTCGACGTGCCGCGAGCGATGCGTGCCGACGCTCCGGTCGCGGTCGTGCTGAACCTGGTGTTCCAGCCGCGGACGTCCAGCAAGGCTAGCGAGCCCAGCGCCACCGCCGCCGACATCGACGTGATCCTGGGTCCGGTCAGCTTTCCGTCGGACCCCAAGGCGCTGCTGCCCGATCTCGAGCGCTGACACGCAAGCAAGCGCCTCGTCACGCAATCATCACCAAAGGACGCACTACGCTCAAAGCTCTTCTCGCGGCATGGCGCCCGCCTCTCGCGATCGAGATCGCTCAAGGCCCAATGCCTTCCGTTGCAGGCCCGCCCCGTTACCGCCCTCGCGCACGGTTGGCTGACATGCCGCCGTTCTATGGCAGCGGCACGGGCCGGTCACACTCCCCGGCGTGCGCCCGCGCTCAGGCTACCCGTTCAGGCTTCCAGGGGCGGGACGCCCACCGCGACCTTGCCGAGCTCGTAGCCGTACTCGGCGAGGGGCAGGCCGGCGCCGCGCAACAGCGTGAGCAGCGCGTGGCTGACGTTCTCCTTGGTCCGGGAGCGGTGGTGGATCCCGGTCTTCAGGCGCCCGCCGCCCTTTCCGGCAATCAGGATGGGGAAGTCGTCCTGCGAGTGCACGTCGCCCTCCGAGTGCTCGGAGGTCACCAGGATCGACGCGCTGTCGAGCAGGTTCCCGGCCGCCTCGGGCGTGTCCTTGAGCCTCTTCAAGAAATACGCACACTGCTCCATGGTGAACACTACGGCGCTGTGCACCAGGTCGTTCTTGCGGTTGTGGTTCATCGTGTGCATGCCCTCGGTCGCTCCGATCATCCAGAAATTGACGCTCGAGCCGCAGGTCTCGAAGTTCACCGTGAACACGCGCGTCAGGTCACAGGCCAGCGCGATGGCCGTCAGATCCGAGATGGCCTTGTTCTTCTCGGCGATCGGCTCGCGGCCCATGATGTTCGCCGGGTTGCCCGGATCCTTGGGCAGCACGCAACCCGGACCGGCGACACCCGTCTTACCCGCCGTCGCCGCTTGCGCCACGAGGCGCGTCTCAAGCGCCCGCACGCTCTCCATGTGCCCGTCGAGCCGCCCGCGATCGGTTGCGCCCACTGTTGCCTGCAGCGCCCTGATCTGTCCCGCCACGGCGTCGAGCACGCTGGCGCGCGCCTTGAGCCGGTTGCCGAGCCTGGGATCGTTGGGCGCCATGCCGAAGAGACGCTGGAAGACCTTGCTCGGGTTGCGTTCGCTGGGGTTGGGGTTGTTGGGCCCGTTGAGCGACAGGTGCTCGAAGGTCGTGCCCTCGTCGGTGCCGGTGAAGCGGCAGACGCCGACCTCGAGCGAGCCGAACGGCGTCTTCCAGCCCTTGGCCTCGTAGGCCTTGCGCACGAACACATCCAGCGTCGGGTAGGCGACGGTGGACTGGATGGTGTCGCGCACCGGCCCGATCACCTGCATGGGGCCGCCGGTGGTGATGCCAACCATGCCCGAGTGGTGCGGGTGCCGCTTGGTCTTGATCTCCAGACCTGAGATGATCGAAAAGTCGTTCTTCAAACCGGCGTCCACGAGCGGCTGCAACTCCTCGCCCGGCGTCCACGCGGTCCCGGTCTCGGTCGGGATCCAGTGCTGCCGCCGGATCCCGTTGCCGAAGAACCAGATGCCGAAGCGGTTCGGCAGACCGGTGCCGTCGGCGTGCGCGGTGCCGTTGGCGTTGAACATGGCCTCGAGCGAAGGCAGCCCCACGCCGATGGCGGCGCCATGGATGGCGCCGTGCAGGATGGTCCGCCGCTTCATGGTGGTGTTGCGCATGTCAATTCGGCTCCCCGGCGAAGCGGAACGCGTCGGAGGTCACCAGATCCAGCATGAGCTGAGTCAGCTTGTGCCCCGACGCCGTGAACTTCTTGGCCAGCGCGTCCAGCACCAGTTGCTCACCCGGCGTCTCCTGGTGCGCGGTGCCGAAACGGAACGCCTGCCGCACGAAGCAGGCGCCCAGGCCCGGACGCGCCTTGATGAGCGCGAGCAGCTCGCGCGGACCCGCGAACTTCGTGCCGTCGAGCTCGCCCGAGGCATCGATGGGCATTCCCGCCTCCGTGGTGCGCTGGACCCCGACGCCATCGAAATTCTCGAAGGCCAGACCCAGCGGATCCATGAGCGCGTGGCAGCCCGCGCACTCGACGTTGGTGCGGTGCTCGTCCACGCGCTGGCGCATGGTCTGTCGCACGCCCGGCTTGGGTTCGGCCAGGATCGTGTTGGCGCCCGGCGGCGGCGCCGGCACCTCCTGGCAGAGGAGGTGCGTGCGGATGAACTTGCCGCGCTTGGTGGGCGAGGTCCCCGTGATCCCCGCGTTGATGGCCATCATGGCGGCCGTGGTCATCATGCCGCCGCGTGGGCCCATTTCGTCCAGCATCACCTTCTGGTGCGTCGCCGACATGATCACCGGCAGCCCGTAGAGCCGCGCCAGCTCGTTGTTGGCATACGTGGCGCGGGTGTCGAGGATTTCGCGGATGTCGGCCTGCTGGTCGAAGACAATGTCCTCGAACAGGCGGCTCACCTCGCGCTTGGCGCTCTGGGGCATGGTCAGCGTCCAGGCGGGGAAGATGCGCGTGTCTTTTTGCACCTCGTCGATGAGGTCCAGCCTGGTGTGCTCGGAGAAAAACGTCACTATCGCCGCACGCGCGCGCCGCGAGGCCAGCAGCCGCGTCGCCTCGGCGCGCACCCCGTCCACGGTGAGCACATCGCCGCGCGTGGCCGCGTCGAGGCCCGCCGAGTCGGGCGTCGTGCCCCAGAGCAGGAACGACAGCCGCGATGCCATCTCGAACGCCGTGTAGCGCCGCCGCCCGGGTTGCGTGGGATCCGGCTCGCCGCGATCCACGCGGAACACGAAATGCGGCGATTGCAGCATCGCGGCTACGGTGTACGCGACCGACGTCCAGGTGTCCTCGACCAATGGCCCCAATTTCGCCGCGAGCGCGAAAAGCTGATCGCCTTCCTCCTTGGCCAGCGGCCGGCGCCAGGCCCGGCGCCCGAAGCGATCGATGAACGCGCGGACGCAGGGGTCGGCCACCGATGAAGGCGCGCAGCCAACCAGCGCCATGCGCTGGGCCTCGTCGGCGAACAGCGGCAGCAGCACCTCGTAGGCGGCGGCCTCGTAGTTCTCGGCGTCCTTGCGCGCGACCGAGAACTCTGCGGCGCCGATGCTGCGAAAGCCCTTGAGCGTCGTCGCGTCCAGCAGATCCGTGGTCACATCGGCGCCCGTCCCCAGCAGATCGCGGACGGCATTCTTGAACTGCACCTCGGACAGCCGCTGCATCGCCGGCGCGGCGGCGACGAAAACCCCCGGGCCGGGCATCATGCCCGGCGTGGTCGCACCTGGGGCACCGGCGGTTCCGGGAACGTTGCCCGATGCGCCGCCCGCACCGCGCGGCGCGCCCCCGGCCGGTGCCGCTGCACCGCCGGCCGGAGAAGGATCATCCACGACGCCCACGCACCCGAGCCACACAGCCAGTGCCAGGGCCGCGACACGGGGCCGGCGGTGGTACGTACACGCCATGAGCACAATCCCGGATGCTAGCGTCGTGACATTAGCGATGCGTGAAGGACAGTGGGTTCGGACACGGCGCGTCTATCTTTCCCCCCCGCGCGCGGGCTTGTAGAGATCCCGGTGACATGACATATAGTACTCATTCGATTTAGCAAAGGCAACTGGGAGGAATCCATGACGAAACGCCTGGTCGGAATGCCAGTCCTGGTGGTTTCTTGTGCCGCGAGTGCCCTGCTCGTGACGTGCTCACCAGGCGGCCATGCCCCGGTCACGAAGCCTGGTCCCGGTGGCCATGGCCGCGATGGGGGCGACTCGCCTCCGGGCGGTGGAGGCCTCGGGGGATCGAGCCTCGGCGGCACGGGTGGTTTGAGTGGCGCGGGTGGATCGAGCCTCGGCGGCGCCGGCGGCAGGGGTGGCGCGAGTGGCGCGGGTGGATCGAGCCTCGGCGGCGCCGGCGGCAGGGGTGGCGCGGGTGGCGCGGGTGGCGCGGGTGGCGCGGGTGGCGCGGGCGGCGCGCGCGGCGGCACCTCGGGCGGCGCTGGTGGCGCCACGGCGGCCAACCCCTTCACCGTGCCGAAGCCCATCCAAACCATGGGCACACCTTCTTCACCGTCCGGAAACCAAGGTCTGCAGGGATACATCTCTTTTGGCAACGCGAGTCCGCCCAGCACGGAGTACTCCGCCGGCTTCGGTTTCTATTCCGCAGCGTGGTCGCTGGTGGCCCAACCGCTGTCGGGTTTTCAGATCGGCCTACCGAGCGCGTGGATCTCGCCGGACAACCGTGACAACCGTGACACGCCGCTGTGCCCCATCGGCACCTACGCACGCGCAAACTTTCTGCCACGAGGCCCCACCTGGGCTGACGTGTTTCAGACGATCGAGGGCGGCCTGGGCTACTGGGCGCGTAATCGATTCCGCAACGGGCCGCCGAAGTTCAGCATGAATTCGACGCCGCAATGCTACGACTATGAGCTAGCGTCGCCCGGGTGGAGCTTCTTCTACAGTTCGCAAGCGCTACCCGACAATCGACTGGGTGTAGCACAGCTGAGCAATCGGGTGCTCATCCCGCCTGACGGGTTGACTTTTGCAGGTCAGCCCGAGGGGCATTTCGCGGGGTACGCCTGGATGGCGCTGCCGTTTCGGGCCGCGCAAACTGGCGCTATGCCCACCGGGGATCAGGCGTGGACCTGTTTCCTCACCACCGCCAATTTCCGGGGCCCGATTGCGTACTACATTGCCGAGACGTGGAGCAAGATCGCCACGAATTTCAATTACCCGTACGACTTCGGGCGTGGCCTCGACGCTCGGCGCGGCTCCATGGGCGGGGGCGCCATGGAGATCAATACGGTTCCCTACTTCGAGGGGCAAGGCAACGACGGCTTGGTGTACCGGAAGATCCCGGAGCTCCTGTTTCCAGTGGATGCACAAAATCGCTCGATCCTGGTTCAGGACGTGCACTTCTACTCGAAGGACGCCATGTTCAAGGCGTTCGCGGCTTGGCGCGATGGCGGCGCGGAGGTGCCCGCCCGTTTCGCGGCGGCAGGCGAATGGAAGGCGACGTTGCGAACCAACAACGTCGACTACCGGCAGAAAGACCAGCCGCTGAACGGTGTGAACGAGATCGCCAAGCCGTCCGTCTTCGACCAGTACACCTGGGGTTTGACCTGGGCTTCGTCCCCCGGGCGGTTTCCGCGCTACTTCCGGGTGCAGAACAACCAGGTAACTGCCATCGATGCTTCAGAGGTGCCGCCGGAGACCGGGCTTGCGAACCGGATGTTCCCCGAGGCCCGCCCGGGCGCCCCCTACACGTCACCCGCCACCGGAGCCTGGGCGACGCCGGGCCCCGCCAGCGCCGAACAGACCACCAAGCTCGTGGACGGTTCGACCGTGACTTACCGGTGGTACCGGTTCGTCGATCAGCCGTCGTTCCAGCAGTACAACATCGGCCAGGCCGACAAGGACAAGCTCCAGGGCTTCGTCGAGAAGATCCACAAGAGCTGGACTCCCGACAAGCAGTACATGCCGCCCCATACGTCCGGAGCGCTCGTGACGCTGGACCCCGGCCTGTTCGTGACCCCACCGGCGGGCATGGAGGTCGGATACGTGCCCATCGTCGTGAGGCAGCAGGCACCCTGAGGCGAAATCTTGCGTAAGGCAGCTGCACGGGGATGGGATGCCGTACCCAGATCATCGTCTCGCGGCCGATGGCCTCGATGCGGAAGCGTGCCCACTCGTTGAGGCGGTAGGCTTTGCGGCCGCGTTCGTTGTCGGCGAGCGTCTGGAGCTCCTCGGGCGCATGCATGCGCACGCTCAGGGAGGTCGCCTACCCGAACCTCTTCGCCGCCGCCGCCTGAATCGCGGAAGACATCTTCGCAAAAAACAAAGAAGTTACGAAGGAAGAATCTACGGGCGAAAGGCCGCCGCGGTCGCAGCCGGCGGCCGGTGGCGTGGGATGGGCCAACCTGAAATTGCCCAGCGCGTTCCGCCAGGGTGCGGCCCGACGGGTCGATGACTCCGGAGATGATCCGTGTTCTCGGGCGGCTCGTAGCTGGGTGGTCGACCGGGCCGCTCGAATGGCCTATGTTCCGCGCTTGAGATGACCCACCGAACATTCAGCCGAAGGGGAAAGTCCAGAGAGGGCGCCAGCATCGAGGACCTCCGTGGCACCGCCGTCGACGATCGCTTCATCGAAGCCGCCAAGGCCGTGTCCGAAGCCTTCCGGAAGGCCGGTGTGAGGCACACCCTCGTGGGAGGCTTGGCGGTCGGCGTCCGTGGCTACCCCAGGTACACGAAGGACATCGACTTCTTGGTCGGAGACGAAGCTTTCGACCACAGCGGGTTGATCGTGTCCCCGAAGGCCGGGCTGCCCATCCGGTACGGGACGATTGACGTGGACTGGGTGTCCATGACGGACGGCGAGCGAGCCGAGTTCGAGAGGTACCTTGAGACACCGACGGAGGGAGAGGTTCCCGTGATCGAAAGCCCGGCGCTGGTTCTCATGAAGCTGATCGCCGGTAGGCAGAGGGATCTCGCCGACGTCGTGGAGTTGATCAAGGCGGGAATCGACGTCGACGCGACACGCAGCCTCGTCACGAGCATGAGGCCCCCCCTCCTGCGTCAGCTCGACGACCTGATCGAAAAAGCGGAATCTGAATAGTCGCCCATGTGGCGATGACCATGAAAGCCGCAGGGAAAATTGCAGTTCCCGGCGTTGGGCTCGATTGCCTGGAGCTCGGCCTGCGCCGCCAGCAGCGCGGTCTCACCGCGGCGGCCGCGGCGAAGTGACGGCCATGGTGTAGCGTCTCGCCCTTCTTGACCCACCACATCCCGCTACCGCCGTTCGCACCGGCCGCGTTTCTCGGCAATCCCCATGTGCAGACCGTGTGGCCGGTGCTGGTGCGGCGGATCCCCGTCGTCGCCGCCAGCGCCGAGGTGTGGCCCACGCCCGACGGCGACGGGCTCGACCTGGACCTGCTGCCGTCGCGGCCAGGACAGCCAGGAGTCCTGGTGCTGCACGGGCTCGAGAGTTCGTCGCGCATGCCTTATGTACGCGGTGTGATGGCGCTCGCGGCCGGCGCCGGGTGGAACGTCGCCGCGCTCAACTTTCGCACCTGCGGCCCGTCGCCCTTGCGTGGGCGGCGGCTCTACAACGCGGGCGATACCCGGGATCTCGCTCTGGTGGTCGAGCGCCTTCTGGAACGCTGGCCGGGCAGCGCGCTGGCGGTGGTCGGCTTCTCGCTGGGCGCCAACCTGCTGCTCAAGTGGCTGGGTGAGACCGGCGACGCGGCGCCGATCCGGTGCGCCGCCGCCATCTCGACGCCCTTTGACCTGACCGCGTCGGCACGCAGGCTCGACGGCCCGGGTTTCTGGCCCTGGCTTTATCGTGAGCGTTTCATGCGTTCGCTGCGTGAGAAGGCCGCGCGGCTGGCGCGCGAACAGACCATGCCGTTCGCCGAGAGCGAGGCGCGTGCGTGTCGCACGTTCGCTGATTTCGATGAGGTCGTCACCGCGCGCATGTCGGGATTCGCCAGCGCGCGCGACTACTGGGAGCGGTCGTCGGCGGGACGGTTTCTCGCGGCGGTGGCGCGACCGACGCTGGTGGCGTCCGCCGAGGACGATCCCTTCCTGCCCGCCCTTGCCATCCCGCGCGCGGCGCTTGCGGCCAATGGGTTCTTGCGGCCCTGGATCTCGCCGCGGGGCGGCCACCTTGGCTGGGTCGGCGGCGCGCCCTGGCGGCCCCGGTATGCCGTCGAACCGGCTCTGCTGGCGTTCCTACGCGCCGAGCTCGGCTGATCACGAGGCAGCACGCACTTTTCGTACGGGCCGGCCGAAGACACCGGCGTCATGCCATCGGCGTTCCACGAAGCCATCGTCGAGCTGTTCCGTCGGTGCCCGGTGCTGGCTGCCGAATTCCTGCAGGACGTGCTCTCGATACCGCTACCGGCCTTCAGCGACGCGCGCATCGACTCTGCGGCGTTCACGGACCTGATGACGCCGGAGTACCGCGCTGATCTGGTCGTGCTGCTCGCCGACGGCGCGCCGGTCCTGGGCATCATCATCGACGTGCGTGCTGGTCTACACGCCGGACCCCGATGTGGCGCGCTGGGCGGCGGCTGCCATGACGTGCGGCCCGGGGTGGACGTTCGCGCCCATCGTCGTCGGCCCCGACATGGTGCCCGTCGTGGACGAGGCAGAAGCGGCCAACGCGCGGCCCGAGCTGGCGGTGTTGTCGGCCATGGCGCACGGCAAGCGACTGCCGGCCGAACAGGCCGCGCAGGTGGCGAGGATGGCGCGCGGAGCGGCAGAAAAGCTGGGTGATCTCTGGCCGCTGTACTACGATCTGATTCTCGACGCTCTGTCCGAAGCCGCGCGAAAGGAACTGGAAGCCATGGACCTGAAGACCTACGAATGGAAGAGCGACTTCGCCCGCAAGTACGTCGCCGAGGGCAAGGCCGAGGGCAAGGTCCTGGGACGCCTCGAGGGCGAGGCCCTCGCCATCTTGCGATTTCTGGAAGCGCGTGGACTTGTCGTGTCCGAGGCGATACGCCAGCGCATCCTGGCCTGCGCTGATCAGGCGGTGCTCGACCAGTGGATCAAGCGGGCGGCGGTGGCCACGACGGCGGCCGAGGTCGTCGGTAGCGACTCCTAGAGGTCCGTGGCCTTTGCCTTGACTGGCCGGGGGCTGACGACTATAAACCCACGTTCTTCAAGGGACTTCGCTCTTTCCAAAGGACTTTGCACCATGTCTTTCAAGATGGGCCTTCTGGGTCGCAAGCTGGGAATGACCCAGGTTTTCC
>JANPCZ010000110.1:0-3334 GCA_031431215.1 Myxococcales bacterium | reverse complement strand
GGGAATGCTTCTCCAACAGACACCTCATTGTCCGCGATGTTGACCGTGGCGCTGCTGGGCGAGCCGATGGTGTAGCTCGCGTTGCTCGCCAGGGTCACAATCACCGCCTCAGTACTCTCGACCGTGGTGTCGTCAATGACGGTCACGGTCTTGGTGGTGCTGGCCTGGCCGGCCCCGATGGTCACCGAAGTGCCGAGACTCTGGTAATCCGAGCCGCTGGTGGCGGTGCCGCCGACCGTGAAGTTCACCGTCAAAGCCGCGGTCGTGCTGCCGCTGCGGGTGAACGTGTAGGTGCCGTTGTCGGCCGGCTCGCCCGCAGTCGCGTCGGTAGCCGCAACGGCGACCGAGGGAGTCGAAGTAGACAATGTGTAGTAACGGGTGTCATCATTCACCAAGTGATCGAACGCAACCCCAGTCAGCGTGTTGCTAGTCGCATCCGCACCAATGCCGATACGGCACAGTGGCTGGGCTTGGCTTTGCTTGAAGAAATTCGGTACGGCAAAAAACACACCGGGCCTCTGTGTTGACGGCTCAAGTATTGTAATTCCTGCCAGATATTGGCCAGGGGTGATGTTGGATGGAATCGTTATCGACGCACTAATCAGATTATCTACAGCCGGGTTTAGATAAACCTTGCTGCCATTGGGATTAGAATTTGGATCCCAGTCATAGTTGGAGCCTGGCTTCCATGTCCTAATATCTGTGCCGCTTATAACGGTTTGATGGACAATCTGCCGGGTTGACTCATTGATAAGAACAAACGCCACAGGGTAATTATAAAACATCACGGCAGAGCCGATGTTCTTGATCTTAGCGCTCATGGTAAGGGTGCCGCCCGGCTCTGTGCGTGCTGAAGATCTAAATTCGGTGATGTGAAAGCGGTAGCCAAATGCCTTTTGAATCAGATTAGCGCCCGTGGCAGTCGCTGGACCCGGAGTATAACCCGAAATCCACCCCAAGCCAGAGGTGTGCAGTTGCTTGATCGCATTGATGACGAAATTATAATACGTCGGCGTACTCAAGGTTTCATTTGGAGTATATCCAAAATTATCTCGCCCGGTCCCCCAATTGTAGGCCACTTCCCCCTCTACCGGAGCGACTAAATAGCGTCCGGTCGCGTTGGTGTTTTTGATAGTTGTCCATGAGCCAGAATACTGGCCCGTATGGGCAAACGAATCCCAGTAGACGCCCATCGGCTGCGTCCAATCGTTCTGATTACGTACCAATTTCATCTTATTAGGGAAGGCGGCAGCAAACGCCGCTCCCATGATTGTCGCCCAGTTGGAATTATCTGGGGCAACGACGTTGGCATCAACTCCCACGGGGCTTTCCTGTTCGCCCCATTTGCCAATAATACCTGTTTGTACCCAGGCAACCCGGGGGTCACTGTCCCACGCCTGTCCAAGTTTTCCGATCATGCGTACGACCGCGTCTCTGGTTCTCTGGCTTGTCCAATCCCCATTAGTCAAATAGGAGGGGAAGTAAAATTGACCATCCCCATATTGCAGAATAACCCGGGGGATAATCTTGACGTTCGCTCGTTCGCAACCAGCCCATCTTGCGTTGGACCAGTCTTTGATTTTTTGCACGCCATCGGTTTCCAAATTTTCAATATCATTCCAGTAAATGTAATGGCGAACAATGGTTGTGTAGGGAAGCGCATTCCAATTTGCAGTGTTAGTGCCTGTGAAATCTTCCCGGAATCCCATCAGGGGATTAGTCAATGCATCGGGGTATTCAGTAGGGTTGACCGTGACTTCCGAGCCGGTCAGCCCCTGCTCGCTCGAGGCGTAGCCTTCGCCGGTCTGCGGTATTTGGCCGCTACACGCCAGTAGCAGCGGCGCGCTCGCCAAAAGGCCGGCGCAAGCCGGCCAAACCCTCGAACTTTGCTTCTTCTTCATCATCAGCGGATCCCTTCCTTTCAACTCGCCTGCACCCTCGCCGGTGCATAGATGGTTCAAGGCCCGATCCCGCCTTCGCGGCTACCCACAGCGCCAGGTGCGCTTGGCGCCGTCGCCCTTGCACGAGCAGGTCACTGCATTGCCCACTTCGGGGCGCCAGCGACAAAGCGTGTCGTTCGCGCCGCACATCATGTCAGGCGCGTTGGCGGGGCAGTCGGGCGGCGCGCCGCCGTCGGGCAGCATGCAGCCGCCACAGAAGAGCATCCCGCCGACGCACGTACACCTCACGGTGCCGAGCTTGTTCATGCACAGATCGGTGCAGTCTGCGGTGCACGCGGCGCCGGCGTTGCAAACCATGGGCGGGCCGGAGTCGGGCGCGGGCGGCTTGGGGGGGGGCGGCGGCACGGGCATCGCCGCGTCTCGCGTCGCCGGGACTCCGCCACCGGCCGGCGTCCCGCCGGTTCCCGCCGCCATGCCACCGGTACCCATGCCCGCAGCTCCGCCTCGCCCGGAGGTGCCGCTCACTCCGCCGCCTGAGGACCCACCGTTGCCGCCGCTGCGACCGCCGACGCTCGTGTCCCCGGTCCCGCCCGAACCCATTCCGGTTCCTCCGGAGGTCGCCGCGTCGGGGTCGTCGAGCGGCAAGCCCCTGTTGCTCGAGCCACTGCACGACACCTCAAGTACGAACCAACCCAAGGCAATAGCAACGAACCGCTTCATGGAACCTCCGCGCGTGCGGTCATACGACGGCGGTGACTCGACGATGCATCCCCGAGCCAAAATGACGCGCATGTCGAGTGGGGTTTGCCGAGGAACCCTGCTCTGGCGTCGCGGCCTTGATGCTTGCGCTGTGCATGTTGGCCGCGGCCGCGTGCGATGGCCGCCAGCGGCGACGTGCCTCTGGCCCGTCCGCCCTCGCCTTCGAGGGCCCAGCTGATCGTCAACGGCCGCGGCACCCCGCGCGGCGCGACCGGCTGGCGCAGTTCTGCGAGACCAGCGGCGCTAAAACCAATGCCGATCTGTTAGCGCGTAACTGATCGAAATTGATCCGGTTTTCCTGTGGATAAAATTGTATTAGCAAGCACACGTTCCTCTGGCGATTATTGCGTGGTTTTTCGAGGAGAAAACCGTGCAACTGGAAAAATCGCTCAAGGCTGTCAGCGCGTTTACGTCCCCAGAACAGTTCGAGGACGTCAGGAAACATGTCGACCCTGCGTGGGTCGCTGGGGCGTTGGAGGTAAACGGTACCGCGACGGTGAGGAAGCGGCGGCTTCCGGCCGAGCAGGTGGTGGGGCTGGTGATCGGGATGGCGTTGTTTCGCAAGTGGCCGATCCACGATCTGGTCGGGAAGCTGAACTTGGTCCTTCCGGGGCGGAGCGCAACCGTGGTTCCCAGCGCAGTGGCCGAAGCGAGGGCGCGATTGGGATCTGGTG
>JANPCZ010000109.1:0-12270 GCA_031431215.1 Myxococcales bacterium | reverse complement strand
CGGGTGCGGAACTACATCATCGAGCCGGGCAGCGGTAACCCCGGCTCGCCGATGGCGCGGCCGACCCCATCGCCCGGTCGACCATCACGCTCCCGGTGCGAGCTCGACCCGCCGAGCGTCAACTACCCTGCGCCGTAACAGCCACACGTTTCCCGAACCTCACACACCTCTACCTCTGGCAGTGCCAGGGCCTGCGCAAGTTGCCCGCGTTGCCTGCGGGCCTGCAATGTCTGGATGTGCGCGGCTGCGCGGATCTGACCGCGTTGCCTGCCCTACCGTCGACCCTCGAGAGCCTGATTCTCGACGGCTGTGTCGGCCTGGAGACGCTGCCTGAGCTGACCGAAACGGCGCTGCCCCAACTGACGGAGCTGAGTCTCAAGGCCTGCGTGAAGGTGCCAGAAACCTGGATTCACAGGGCGCTCGCGGCGGCACCGGCCCTACGACATTTCGATGCCTCGGGCTGCTCCCAGCTGCTGCTTGTGCTGGCCTGGCCGGCAAATCTCGATCGGATCGAGCTGAACGCGTGCCTTGGCTTGGAAGCCCTGCCGGAAGAATGGCCTGCCCAGCTACGCCGGCTAGGGCTGCGGGGCGTCTCAGCGCTGGCGCAGTTACCGGATTTCCCGGACGCGCTCGACCACATCGACCTTGGCGAAACCGAGGGCCTGCGCAAACTACCCGACCGGCGGGGGCGTCCCCGTACCTTGATGCTCTACGGTTCAGGCGTGCTCATGCCGCCTGCCTCCGAGCACGGCAAGTCAGCCGACGAGAACGTGGCGAAACGGACCCAGGCCTATTTCGAGGATGTGGAGTTGGTCGGCGCTGGCGAGGTGAAGCGATGCAAGCTGCTGCTGCTCGGCAACGGTTCTGCCGGCAAGACCTGCCTCGCGCTGCGACTGACGCCCGGCAAGGAACCCAAGAATTACGAGACGGACACCACGCACGGGGTCCAGTTCTGGGATTGGAACTTCACGGCCAAGGTCGGCGGGGGCATGAAGACCGTTCACCTGCACCTGTGGGATTTCGGCGGTCAGGAGATTTACCACAACACTCACCGGCTCTTCATGGGCAAGGGAGCCGTGTTCGTCCTGCTCTGGAATCCGGACCAGGACGGCAAGCAGCCGGCGGCTCGCCACGGCTACCAGGACGAATGGCGTCCCTTGCAGTATTGGCTGGATCTCATTCACCTCGCCTGCCCACACCGCCCGCGCATAGCGATTGTTTGCTCCCATCGCGCCAAGGGCACCGACCAGCTAGAGCGGCAGTGGCGCGAGCAGGTGAGCCCGAATCACCATGATAGCCCGCGTTTCTACATTGACTCACCGTCGGGTACGGGCGAGCTGGCAAAGCTGGAAGAGTGGTTGCGCAAGGAGGTCGGACAGGTCGTTCACACCCAGGGTGTGGCGGTGCCGTCGCATTGGGAGATAGCCCAGGATCTGGTCGAGTCGTGGCTACCGAAGCCGTCGAGTGGCGCCACGGGAACCGAAACGGCGCGCAACGAGCTGACGCCGGACGTGTTTAGGAGCGAACTGGACGGTGCCATCCATCGCGCCCTGAAAGCCGACACGTCCGGCCGCCGCTACCCGAAGCTCGCCAGCGCGCTGGAAGGCGGCACCTTCGCTCTGACACCGGACCGTCTGCATCGCACGCTGGATTTCCTGACCCACAGCGGCTGGGTGTACTGGGATCGCGCGCTGTTCGAGCAGCGGATCATCATCGGCCAGCAGTGGGCCCTGGACGGGATCTACACCGTCCTCCAGCGGCCGACGACCGGCGAAGGTAACGAGAAATCCATTTATGCGCGACTCTGCAATTCCCACGGCCAATTCACTCGGAAGGATCTCGACCAATGGGGCTGGGCCAAGCGCTACACCGAGCCCCAGCAACTGCTGCTGATCTCGTTCATGAAGGCGGTTGGCCTGTGCTTCGAGCTGGTGCGGAAAGGCGAGTCCCTGTGGGGCGAGCCAGTGTTCAAGACCTTCGAGCACCTGCCAGACTCGAATGCGTCCGGGCTGCAAGCGCAGTTCGATAGACATTCCAAGAAGGGTCAGGCCGGCCTCAGTGTACGGTCCCCGCGCTTGCACAAGGGCCACTGGCACGCGCTGCTAAAAGACCTGGGTGAGTATTACGGCACCGATGCGAAATACGCCGCGGACGGATTTCTGGTCGAAAACCAGGAAGGCCAGGAGGTGTACCTCGTCGCGCTGTTCGAGCCGGGGAATCTCGGTGGCGAGATCATCGTGCGTGTGGCCGGACCGGATGCGGGCAAACGCGCGGACGCACTGGTCGCCAAGGTGCGGGGGTTTGTCCCCGAAGCGGAGGGCGCCAAGGCCGAGCCGGCGCAGGAAGCACTCCCCGGCGGCGCGGCGGGCTCCCGCATTGGCAAGATCCGGGTGTTCTTTTCCTACGCGAGGGATCCGGAGCCGCCGGTCGGTTACGAGGAGCCCGTCAACGCCTTGGACGGCGCGCTCTGCAAGCATGTAGAGATTCTCCGCGATAGAGAAGAAATAGAACGTGGCGACAACATCGTTGCATTCATGCAGTCCATTCAGACCACCGACAAGGTGCTGATTGTCCACAGCGACAAATACTGGCGATCACCCTTCTGCATGTATGAATTCTCCAAATTCATGGACAGCTTCGTCTTCAGTGACCGCGATGAGAGATTGAACGACGTGCTGATCCTCGTGGAGCACACCACGAGCGGCTTCAAGAAGGCGAAAGAGCTCCAGGTATATCGGGATCACTGGAACGAATGGGATGACATGCCGTCCATGCTCGAAGACGTCACTAACCGCGACAAGCTGAAAGCGGCGGCCGTGCACGCCCTCACCAACCAAGTACCCAAGCTGGCCGCCCTCCTTGATCTCAACCATCCCTGGCCAACGGATAGAGAGATGCAGCCCAAAGAGATTCGATGGGTGATGGGCCTACTCGGCCTGCCAAAGCAACCCTAACCTGTCTAACTAACCGCGGGCCGCGCCGAGGGCGTGTAGACGGGCGACGCCCGAGGCATCTGCCAGCAAGTCTGCGTACTGGATCAGCTCCAGCCGACACTTTTCCAGCGCCCCGCGCAACTCGTCGTGGCCCTTCCAGGCCCGCTCATGCGCGCCGGGAGAAACCGTCGCGGGCCTGGTTCCTTCGTGGGCCTGCAACTGGGGGTGCCACCTGGCCAAGAGCGGACGCAACGACCGATTGAGGACATCGATCGCCAGGGCGCCGAAGGTCAACGCCCCCTTGTGAGCCGGGATCGCCACCGCGGGGCCGTGCGCCTTCAATATCCGCCGGGTCTCTCCGAACAGGGAGTACAGCGAGTTCAGCGCCTCGCGCAGCAGCCCGTCCTCCGCGCCCAGCGGCTGCACCGCGATTCGAGTCACCAGCTCGACGTACATCTCCCAGGCCGCAAGCTGTTGCTCCTCGTCGGCCTCCCACTCCCCTTCGACCCAGGGTAGCTTCACCGTGACCTTCTTCAGCTTGATCTTGCTCATCTTGGTTTCCCGCAGCCTTCGCGCGTCGTTTGCCAAATAGCGCCCCTTCCGTCAACCGGGCACCTATCGGCGCCCGAGCGAGGTCGACACGATCACGAAGCCGGCCCCGAGGTGGCTGCCCCGCCGGGAAGACTGCCGCTTTACCTCTACGCGCCGTAGGCCTGGCGCAGGCCCGCTAGCACGAACTTGAGATCCTTCTCGGCGGCGGCCAGGGTGCGCGCCTCGGCGCCGGGGCGGTCGGCGCCGTCCAGGTACTCGATGTGCAGCGAGATCGGGCCGCGGTAACCCACCTTGGCCAGCAGAGCGAAGTAGGCGGGAAAATCGACCATGCCTTCGCCAATGGGCACGTTTTCGATTTTCCACGTCTTGGAAGTCTGGTCGGGCTTCTTCCAGTAGAAATCCTTGAGGCAGATCATACCCAGCCGCTTTGCTATCAGATGGAAGGCGGTACGCCACGCGGAAAACCCACCCTCAGCCACTGCGTGGCGAATATCGAACTCGACGCCCGCCGAGCGCGGATCAAGTGGCTCGATCACCCGCATCAGATCCCACAGCGGCGCGCCGAAGTCGCCGGCGTGGTTCTGGTACAGCATCTGCGTGCCGGCAGCGCGTGCAAGCTTGGCAAGCGACGTTAGCCCCGCGCCAATGCGCTTGACCTCGGCGGCGATGTCGGTCCCCGCGTAGCCGATATGGTCGGCGCGAAATAGCGGAATCTTCAGCCTGCCCGCGGTCTTCAGCACGGCCGCCGCGAATGGGTCGGTGCCCGTGGCGAGGTCGGTCGTGATGTGCGGCAGTTCCATGCCTTCGCCGCGAATCGCCTCGGCCGCTGGCGGCAGATCGGCCTCGACTTTCGCGGGCGCGATGTGGCCGCCCTTGCGGACCGTCAGATCGACACCGGAAAAGCCCGCGCGCTTGCATGCCTGCGCCAGTTCCTTCGGGGCAAGGCGGGGCAGGTGTTTCGAGAACAAACAGATCGGACCCGGTAGACCAGCGGGGGCCTTGGTGACGAGAGGCGCCGCGGCGGCGTACCGGGCCAGCCACGCGGCGCTAGACGCCGAGGCAGCGGACGTCAGGACGTGACGGCGGGATAGGTACGGCGGTGGTGACATGGGCCTCCTCGCTGCGGTCTATCACGGCCGCGTGGGGACGGGTCGCCCTGTCGGTTACCCGCGTGGCCCGACAACCGCGATGGTCTGGCCCGGCAATACCGCGGTACCGGGACTGACCAGCACCTCGCGCACCACGCCGCTCGACGGTGCGGGCACCGGGATCTCCATCTTCATGGCCTCAACGATCACGATGGCGTCGCCTTCGTCGACCGGGCACCCGGGCTCCGCGACCACCTTCCACACACTGCCGGCGACGGGGCTGGTGACGCCGCTGCAGCCCGGGGGCAGGGTGGGCAGCGACGGTAGTCCGGCGTCGCCGTCGGGAACCAAGGGCGACACAACGTCCTGCCCTGCTGCCCGCCAGCGCTCGCGCTCGTCTTCAAAGGCTGCCTGCTGCGTGCGCTTGAAGGCTTTGATGCCCGCCGCATGGGTGGTCAGGAAGGCCGTGTAGTCGCGATGGCGGAAGATCTCGTGTTCGATTTCCAGCTTCACGCCGCCGTGGGGGAACGCCTCACGCATGCGCAGCAGCTCGTCCGCCGCCACCGGGTAGAAACGGATCTGATCGAAGAAGCGCAGCAGGTAAGGGTGCCCGTCGCGGAAGTCTTCGGTTTGCCGGTAGGTGTTCCACATCTGCAACGTGCGGCCCACGAACTGGTAGCCGCCCGGGCCCTCCATGCCGTAGATGCACAGGTATGCGCCGCCGATGCCGACGGCGTTCTCGGGCGTCCAGGTGCGCGCCGGGTTGTACTTTGTGGTCACCAGGCGGTGGCGCGGATCGACCGGCGTTGCGACCGGCGCTCCCAGGTACACGTCGCCCAACCCCAGCACCAGGTAACGGGCATCGAACACGATGCGGCGGACATCGTCAGTCGACGCCAGGCCGTTGATGCGGCGGATGAACTCGATGTTGCTTGGGCACCAGGGCGCGTCGCTGCGCACGCTGCGGCTGTACTTCTCGATGGCCAGGAGCGTGGCGGGATCCTCCCACGACAGCGGTAGGTGAACCACGCGGGTGGGGACTTCGATCTCGTCGATGCCGGGCAAGTCGGCTTCCAGGTCGCGCAAGCGATCAAGCAGCCGCGCCGTCGACAACCGGCGCGGATCGTAGTGAATCTGCAGCGAGCGGATCCCGGGCGTGAGATCGATGACGCCGTCCAGGCGCAGGCCCTGCACCACCTCCATCAGCGCGTGGACGCGGAAGCGCAGCGCCAGATCGAGCGTGAGCGGCCCGTACTCGACCAGCAGGTAATCGTCGCCCGAGCGGCGGTAGACCACGCGTGTACCGCCGGCGCCGTCGGCCCGGCCGGGTAGCTCGGCCAGAATCGGCGAGCCGGCGCGGGCCCGCGCGGTCACGGCGGGTGGCGACGGCGGCGGCGTGGCCTCCGCGCGCATCGACGACGGCTGCAGCGTCGCCAGTTCTTCGGTGCGCGTCGCTTCTCGCGCCGCGGCTTGGTCGGGGGACAGCGCGACAAAGCGCACGCGATCGCCAGCCTTGAGCTGCCCCATCTTCCAGCGCTCGGCGCGCACCAGCGTGGCCGGACACACGAAGCCGCCCAGGCTGGGCCCGTCGGGCCCCAGGATGACCGGCATGTCGCCGGTGTAGTCGACGGTGCCCACCGCATAAGCGTTGTCGTGAATGTTCGACGGGTGCAGACCAGCCTCGCCACCATCGCGTCGGGCCCACGTGGGTTTGGGGCCGATGAGCCGCACGCCGGTACGATCCGAGTTGTAGTGCACCTGCCAGATCGCCGCGAAGAACGCATCGATGTCGCCGTCGGTAAAAAAGTCGGGCGCGCCGTGCGGACCGTACAGCACACCCAGATCCCAGATCTCCGGGTAGACCGGGCGTAGCGCCAGGGGCAGCGGCGCTGACTCGGGCGCGGCGGCGCGGCTTTCGTCGCCCAGAGGCAGTACGTCACCGGCGCGCAGGGCGCGACCCGCGTGGCCGCCAAACCGGCCCAGCATGAAAGTCGCGCGGCTGCTCAAGTACGCCGGGACGTCGAAGCCACCGCGCACCGCCAGGTAGGCGCGGAGCCCGCGTCCTTCCAGCGCGCCCAGCTTCAGGGTCGCGCCCGCTGGCACGTGGACCGCCTGCCACGACGGCAACGGCTGGCCGTCGATGGACGCGTTCATGGCGGCGCCCGTGAGCGCGATGGTCGCGGGCCGCGCGAAGCGCAGGGTCGGTCCGGTGACGGTGATCTCGAGCGCGGCGGCGTCGGCAGGGTTGCCCAGCAGGCGGTTCGCCCACGTGAATGCCAGATCGTCCATGGGCCCCGACGGCGGCACGCCCACCGCCCACAGTCCCAGGCGCCCGGGAAAATCCTGCACGGTGGTCTGCGTGCCGGGCGACAGCACGTACGCTGCGTGCGGCGAAAAGTCGATGCCGGCGAGAAAATCCGTGGTGAACCCGCCGTCCGCGAAGGCCCTGGTCGCCACCACGTGGCGCAGGTATTCAAGGTTGGTCTGCAGGCCGCCAAGCCGCGTGTCGCCCAGCGCGCGCGCGAGCGCCGCGACGGCAAGAGCGCGCGTCTCCCCGTGCACGATGAGCTTGGCCAGCAGCGGATCGTAGTGCGGGGTTATCTCACTGCCGGTGGCAATCCAGCCGTCGACACGCGCGTAGCCAGGGAAAACCACCTCGGTCAAGGTGCCCGTGCTTGGCTGGTGGTTCCGGGCCGGATCCTCGGCGTAAAGCCGCACCTCGATGGCCGCACCGCGCGGCGTGGGTGCCACTTCCGGCAACACCAGCTCGCCCGCGGCTTGGCGCACCATCCACTCGACCAGGTCGAGGCCGGTCACCGCCTCGGTCACGCCGTGCTCGACTTGCAGGCGCGTGTTGACCTCAAGGAAGAAGAAGTCCTGCGTGCGCGCGTCGACCACGAACTCGACCGTGCCCGCCGACTCATAGGCCACCCCGCGGCACAGGCGCACCGCGGCTTCCGCCAGCAACGTGCGGGTGCGCGGCGACAGCCCCGGCGCCGGCGTCTCCTCGATCACTTTCTGGTGGCGCCGTTGCGCCGAGCAATCGCGTTCACCCAGCGCCAGCACGTGACCGCGACCATCGCCGAAGATCTGCACCTCGACGTGCCGGGCATCCTCCACGAAGCGCTCGAGAAACACGCCGCTGCCGTCGAAGTGGCTCTTGCCCAGACGCTGCACGCCGTCCCACGCCGCCCGCAGCTCGGCCTCGTCGCGGCACACGCGCAGGCCGATGCCGCCGCCGCCCGCCGTGCTCTTCAGCATCACCGGGTAGCCAAGTTGCTTCGCCGCGACCAGCGCCTCGTCCACCGTTGCCAGCAGTCCGGTGCCCGGCAAGAGGGCGACGCCCTCGCGCGCCGCGATCTCGCGCGCCAGGTGCTTCTTGCCGAACGATTCGATCTGCGCCGAGCGCGGACCGATGAACCGCACGCCCGCGGCCTCACACGTCGCCGCGAACGACGCGTGCTCGCTCAGGAAGCCGTAGCCAGGATGGATGGCTTGCGCGCCGGTCTGTCCCGCGGCCGCCAGAATGCGATCGACGCGCAGGTAACTTTGCGCCGCGGGCGCGGGCCCCAGCAGCACCGCCTGGTCGGCTTCCTTGACGTGCGGGGCGTGCACGTCGGCCTCCGAGTACACGGCGACTGATGCCACGCCCATGCGCCGCAAAGTGCGCAGGATGCGGCGGGCGATCTCCCCGCGGTTGGCGATCAGAACCTTGGCAAACATTTCGTGCGGAAGCTCAGATGCTCATACCAGTCCCGGTGGCGTTCCACACCAGCACGCGGATGGGCGTCGGGTTGTAGGCGTTGCACGGGTTGTTGAGCTGCGGGCAGTTCGAGATCAGGCACAGGACGTTCATGTCGGCGCGCAGCTCGACGTACTTGCCGCCGGCCGAGATGCCGTCCTCGAAGCTCAGCTTGCCGTCAGGCGTGACCGGCACGTTCATGAAGAAGTTGATGTTGGCGGTGAGATCCCGCTTGCCAAGCGCGACCCCGGCGTGCGCCGCCGCTCGTAAGAAGCTGTCGCGGCAGTTGTGCATGTCCTTGGTGTGGTGGCCATAGCGGACGGTGTTGCTCTCGCACGAGCACGCGCCGCCGATGGTGTCGTGGCGGCCGCAGGTGTCGGCCACAATGGTCAACATCGCGTTGCCGTCGGTCGACAGCAGGCGCGAGCCCGTGGTCAGGTACAGATTGCCCTGCGCGCGTATGGTGTCCGCGGCGCTGTAGCGATCGCGCGGATCCGACGCGCTGTAGAACAGGGTGTCGACTGCCTGGTTGCCCTCCAGATCCACGATGCGCAGGATCTGACCACGGGCGACGCGGCCCAGCCACGGCTCGCCGGCGGGGACGACAACGTCGATGCTGGCGTGCGCGGGATCGAGACCGCTGGTGACAAGCGAGGTCATGGCTGGGGCTGTCACGCGAAGAACCGTTCGGTGTTCTGGAAGCTGCGCTCGGCTTCCGGGCGCGAGCGGCGGCAGGCATCGTCGACACCGGGCGGATCGCCGCGGAACACGCTCAGCTTCACGCGGCCGGAAGCGTAGCTCGTTCGTGGGTCGAGCGGATGCGGGCACACCGACAGCACCACCAGCAGGTTCATTTCGGCGCGCACATCGACGTAGTCGCCGGCGCGGGCGTGGCCGCTGGCGAAGTGCAAGCTGCCGTCGTCGCCGGCGGTGACCTTGCTGAAGAAGTTCACGTTGGGGACCAGATCCGGTTTGCCGAGGCCCCATTTGGACAGCTCGACCAGAAAGCTGTCGTGGGCGTTGCGGTGGTACTCGTTGCGCGCCTCCTGGTACGTCTTGGCGCCGTACTTCGCCGCCACCAGCGCGGCGTCGGCGTGGCCGCACAGGGTGTCGTGCCAGCCACGGGTGTCCTCGGTGATGGAACACAGGGCGCGTCCCATGTCCGACATCAACACGCGGCCGCGGGTCAGATAGGACGTGTACTGCGCCTTCAATGTGTCGGGCATGTTGTAGCGCTCGAGGCGCTCGTCGGCGTTGTAGAACAGCGCCGACACGTTGGCGCCACCGTCGAGATCGCAAAGCCGCAAGACCTGGTGGCGTTTGACCACGTGCGACCATTTGCCGCCTGCGGGCAGCACGTCCTCGAAGACCAGGCGTGCGGGGGTGATGTCGCTCATCGATATGTCCTCGGGGGTTGTGGCGGCTCGGTCACTCGACGTCGTCGCCGACGGTGGTCAGACGGATGTGCGGAAGCATGTCGATGGGCGCCGCGCGCTCGCCGTGGATGAGGTGTTCCAGGTGGCGCTTGGTGGCGACGAACAGAGGATCCTCGAACTGGGCGCTGCTGCGTGGCCGGGGCACTGGCACCTCGATGATCTCCAGCACGCGGCCGGGGTTCGCGCCCATCACCACGATCCGGTCGGCCAGGTGGACCGCCTCTTCCAGATCGTGGGTGACGAACACGATGGTGACCTCGACCTGGCGCCAGATCTGCAACAGATAGGCTTGCATCTGCGCGCGGGTTTGCGCGTCCAGCGCGCCGAACGGTTCATCCATCAGCAGGATGCGCGGCCGATTGGCCAGCGCACGCGCGATGGCCACCCGTTGCTTCATGCCACCCGACAGCTGGTGGGGATACGCGTCCGCGAAACGAGTGAGGCCGACCAGCTCGATCCAGTGCTGCGCTTCTTCCTCGGCCAGCGACTTCGCCGTGCCGGCGATCTCGAGGCCGAACATCACGTTCTCGCTGACCGTACGCCACGGAAACAGCGTGTAGCCCTGGAACACCATGCCGCGATCTCGGCCCGGGCCGCGCGTCTCCTGACCGTCGAGCAGCATGCGCCCGGACGTTGGCTCGTCGAGCCCAGCCAGGATGCGAATCAGCGTGGACTTGCCACAGCCCGACGCGCCGATGAGGCAGATGAGTTCGCGACGGTGTGCCTCGAAGCTGACGCTGTCGATGGCCACCACCGGGCCGGACTCGCCCTCGAACCTCCGCCCGATGCTCTCGACCGCCAGCACGACCGGGCGGGCATGCAGTTTCGCGAACCGCTCGCGCACCGGCGCGGTCTGATCGCGGTAGTTCATCGCGGCATCGTTCATGTCGCGGCCTCACCTACCGGCGGCCGCGCCCGCGGCGACGCGAAAAAACGCAGTAGCCGTCCCAGGTTGCTGCGCCGGGCCTCGGGCCGCCAGGGGAACAACCTGCCGCCGATAAATGCCAGCACCAGATCAGACCCCAGCCCGATGATGCCGATGAGCATGATGGCGGCGTACACGTTCTCGTAGTTGCGGTAGCGCGCCTGCTGGTTGATGAAGTACGTGATCCCCGACGTGGTGCCGACCAGTTCGGCGACGATGAGATACGTCCACGCCCAGCCCAGGAGAATGCGCATGTCGGTGTACAGATCGACGACGATGCCCGGCACCACGACCTTGAACAACAACTGCGCGCGCGAGGCTCCCAGCGTTTGCGCCGCTTCCAGCAGCGACACATCCAGCTTGCGTGTGGTGTTCGCCACCACCAGCACCTGCTGGAAGAAAGTCCCGATAAAGATGATCGCAATCTTGGGCGCGTCGTAGATCCCCAAAACTGCTACCGCAAGCGCCCCGAATGCCGGTGCGGGCAGGTACCGGAAGAATTCCAGAAACGGCTCCTGCAGCTTTGAGAAGAACGCAAACGTCCCGCTCAGAATCCCGATCGGTACGCCGAACAACGACGACAAGAAGAAGCCCCAACCGATCACCTGCAGGCTGTGCCACAGGCTCTGGTGCAGCCACGGCTCACTGGGCAGGCGGGGCGGCGTGGTGAATCCGGTGTACAGCGCGCGCACCACGGCGTGAGGTGGCGGCAAATAAATGGGGTTTGCCGGATACCCGGCCGCCGGGGCGCGGCCTTCGGCGGCGGCGCGCTGGTTTTCTTGTGCGAACACCGCATTTTCGACCAGCATGTCGGTCTGGAAATAGTCGACCGATCCCGGTTGCGTGATCTTCACGTTCGGATGCCACACGAACGGGACGTACGAGATGAAGCTCCACAGCAAGACCGGCAGCACGAACGACAACACAGCCAGCACGGCTGCGCGTTGCCCCGGCAACTCCTTGCGAACGGCCAACCAATCCGTCGTGCGCGCCATGGCGTGGCCTTTGAGCGTCGCCGGGCGCCTTTCTACATGCTCTTGATGATGTCCGCGTGGATGTAGTCGTCGACGTTCTGGTGTTCCTTGTAGACCTTGTTGGCGACGTTGAAATCGTCGGCGACCTTGGATGACCCGTACAGCGAGCCGAATCCTTCGGCCTTCTCGAAGCGCTGCTTCGCCTCCTCAAGTGACAGGAAGTACGTGCCCGGAATCGCCGCGGCATACTCCTCGGCCTTCACGCCGACCTTGGCCGCCATGATCGCCGCGGCTTCGGCCTGGGTCTTGGGATCGCGCACGAAGTCCGAGATGCGGTACCAGATCTTCACGACCTTGGCCCAGTCGTCATGTCGCTGCGCCAGGCTGGCCGGGTTGACCGCCACGGCGTCATAGATCAGGCCCGGGACGTCGGCGCTGGTGAACAAGGCCTTCGAACCCGGCACCGCCTTCAGCGCCTGGCTCGACACCGGGTACCAGGCCGCGACCGCGGCGACCTGGCCCGACGTCAGCGCCTGCGGCGTCTCGTTGGTGGGGAAGTTCACCAGCGATACGTCGGTGGCCTTGAGGCCGACCTTCTCCAGTCCCTTGAGCAACAGAAG
>JANPCZ010000108.1:0-10174 GCA_031431215.1 Myxococcales bacterium | reverse complement strand
GCGCGCTCGCGTTTACTCGTGCCGCCGCGTCCGACTCGCATCGGGTGAGCCGGCGAAAATTTCGTCTTTACCGGGGCTGGGTAGCCAAGACATAGTGCCCGCCATGCACCGAAAGCCCCGCCGCGTGTCGTCCTCCCGTCGCTCTCTTCTCGCCGGTGCGGGCGCTGCGCTGGCCGCAGCGGCCCTGCCGAAACGAGCCAAGGCCGCCGAGCTGATGAAGATCACCAAGATCGAGACGTACCTCATCGCGCCGCGCTGGCAGTTCCTGAAGATTCACACCAATGCTGGGATCGTCGGCTGGGGAGAGCCGATCGTCGAGGGCCGCGCCCTGACTGTCGCCCAGGCGATCAAGGAAGTGGAGCCGTACCTGATCGGAAAGGATCCCCGGCACATCACCCATCACTGGCAGGCGATCTACCGCCACGCCTTTTACCGGGGCGGCGACGTGCTGACCAGCGCGCTCTCCGGCATCGACCAGGCGCTGTGGGACATCAAGGGCAAGGCGTTGGGCGTGCCGGTGTACGAACTGCTGGGCGGCCCCACCCGCCAGAAGATCCGTGTCTACGCGCATCTGCAGCGCAAGAACGACTTCGTCACGGTCCACGAGGGGCCCGAACGAATCAAGCTGCTAAAGCAACGCATCGCCGAGGGGTTCACCGCGTTCAAGGTGGGCCCGCGCCACACGCGATCCATCAGCCCCGTCGAGAACCGCGCCTTCATCGACGACGTCGTGGCCGACTACGCGGAGCTTCGCAAGGTGGCGGGGCCGAAGATCGACATCGCCATCGACTTTCACGGCAAGGTGCCACCACAGACAGCGAAGGTTTTGATCAAGGCGCTGGAACCCTATGGGCCGTATTTCATCGAGGAGCCGGTGCTACCCCAGTATGTGGACCTGATGGCGGATCTGGCGCGCGGCACGCACCTGCCCATCGCCACGGGCGAGCGCGTGTTCACCAAGTGGGGGTTCCGCGAGATTCTGGAAAAGCGCGCGGCCAGCATCATCCAGCCCGACACCTGCCACGCGGGCGGCATCACCGAAGTGAAGATCATCGCCGGCATGGCCGAGGCCCACTATGCCACCATGGCTCCCCACAACCCGCTTGGCCCCATCTCGCTCGCCGCCTGCCTACAGGTGGCTGCCGCGATCCCAAACTTCTTGTGCCAGGAGCAGGTGACCCTGGGCGAGGGCTACCTGAAAAAGCCGTTCGTGGTGAAAAACGGCTACGTGGATCTGCCCACCGGCCCGGGGCTGGGCATCGAAATCGACGAGGAGCGGATCCGGCCTCTTATCGGCGTCCACACCAAGAAGAACCTTGAAGCCTACGACACCCACGACGGCTCGGTCGTCGACTGGTGATGGTGTCGGCGCTGTCCGGCCTCGGCGTCTGGTCAGGTTTCGCGGGTGGTCAGACCGAGGTGATGATCTGCTGGTCGATATCGAACGATTTCAGGCCACGGAAGACGCGTTGGCGCTGCTCCGGGTTGTGGCCCAGGGGGAGGCGGAACTGGAGCAACGCAAGGGCGTACCGCAGTCGGAAGTCTTTGCCACCGCGCGCCGCCGCCTGACCTCGAAGCGCCGAGGGTAGCACTTGGTGGTGCGAGTCCTCTGGGCGCCCTCAGCGGCTGAGGATCTCTGGGAGGTCGTCGAGTACATCCAGGCGCGGAATCCCCGGGCGGCGGCGTCATGCCACCATGGTTGAGCCCGCGTCGTGGGCCAGGCCAGCGGCATCCCCTTATCTCGGCTTAGCTGGCCGGGGCGGGGGCAAGGAGGAGCCAGCGCGTGCGCGCCTAACGAGACGGCGCGCCCGATCGTGGGGCATTCACCCCCACGCCGCGTAGTTGCGTGATGAGATCCTTGTCTAGCTGCGCCAGGGCACTACCCGCGGCTGTGACCCAGGCCTTGCCGCGTTTCGAAAGCTCCTTCCAGGCAATCGTGATCTCGCCCGGTACTTCCGCCAACAACACGCGCAAGAGGGCGCCCGCCTGCGCCCGATCCTTGGGCCCCTTGGTCATGCCGGTCAGGCCGCGGCGTCGGCGCGACGCCACGATGAGCTTGTGAAACGCAAAGCGGCCCGGCGTGGGGACGTTCACCAGGACACCCGAGCCGCCCAGGACGGCTCCCGGCTGGGTGTGCTCGATGAGGTAGTCGAGGAATCGCAGTGGAGTTGCCGCAGCTCCGATGGCCTCGATCTTGATCGGGCGTTGCCGCTCCTTGCCCACCAGCGGGGTCAGCACGTCGACTTGCACCTGAGTTCCGCGAACCATGAACGAAGTCGCTGGGTCCGTCGGGGACAGAACTGAGAAACGCGGCAGCGCATCTCCCAGGGCCCGAGCCAGATCGACCGGATCGCCGTCGCGAGCCAGGGCGACTGCGATGCGATGATCGTGGGCGATGTCCACATCTTCGGTGCGGACCATGGCGTCTTGCCATCTGACACCGAGCATGTTGCCCAACACGGCGAAAGCGTGCGAGCCGACCAGCACGCCACCGATGCGGAAAACCGGGGCAAGCCGGGCAAGAACATCCGCTTCAGGGCCACTGACCAGGTACGCGCCCCCTGCGCGGGCCATCGCGACCAGCTCCGCGCGGTTGTGTGCCTCGGCGCGGCCGCGCCGCCACTTCTCTATCAGCGCCATCACCTCGGGGCTTTCGGGCCCGATATATGTCTGGACCTTCTTCCCGGCTTCGTGGCGCTGGGCATACCAGTAACGGCGACCGCGAATGCTCTTCGACACCAGTGTCGCGCCCGACATCGGGTTGCCCGCTTCGACGGTCAGCAACAAGTCGAGCAGGCGCGCGTACACCGTTTGCGTCGGCAGGGGCAGCCTGCTGAAAACCGGGTCAGCCATTGTTATACGCCCGAGCGTATCACGGCGTATAACGTCGGGCAGCTGGTGCTCAACTTGCCAGGGCGGCGCGCGCGCCAGGGACGGCGTCGCGTGCCCTGCGCCGCTCCGCGAAGCCCAACGTCAGCACCGTGGAGCTCCCGGCGTCGAGGACGATCGCTTCGACCTTGTGATCGTTCGTGGGCAGTGCAAACGCCGTCCCGGAGCTGCCCGGGACCCCCGAGCGCGCCGTCGCGGCGAGCGGAGCGTGGACGGCCGACGAGACGTACGCAGAAATTCAACGTCGCCTTCAAGCAGCAGAAGCCGATCCCGATCGTGGGACGCGCCGCACGGCCCTGACGCGCTTCGAGACGGTGAAAAGTCGGCCTTACTTTTGTTACGCCGGCGGGGGTCGGGGCACCATTGCCATGATTCGTTCCGCGATCGTGACGCGATCGCTGATCTTTTACGTGGTGATCGGCGGCTGCGACGCGCCGGTGGACGGATCGATGGCGGCGGGGCGTGGCAGCGTCGGTGGTGATCTGGGAGGCCGCGGCGGCGTGGCTCCGAGCACCGCTGGCGTCACGGGCGGCCGTGGAGGTGTCCCAGGTGGCGCGGGCGGTGTGGCAGGTGGTGGCAGTGCCGGGCGCGTGGTGGACGGCGGCACCAGCAGCAGTGCCCCCGACAGCCGGGGTGATGGCCCCGCCGCCGACAGCGCGATCACCGCGCCGCCCCCGGCGCCGCCACCGGTGGGCGGACTCGCGGCCTACGATCTGGTCGGGTTCGCGCAGGCCGCGACCGGTGGTGGCGCGCTCGCCGACACGGGTCCGAATTACCGGAAAGTCACCAACGCCGACGAGCTGGTGGCGGCCCTTGCCAGCAAGACCGTCAAGGTCATCGAGCTGATGAACGATCTGAACCTGGGCTGGAACGAGATCCCGGCGAGCGCGCGGCAGGGCGCGATACGCAGCGAATCGACGCCGCTTCTGCACCCGGTCCTGAAGCGCACCGGCGTGAGCGTGGTGGACGTACAGAACCACGATGGCTTGACCATCTTCTCGGCCAGCGGCGTGACCATCCGGCACGCCCATCTGAACGTGAAGAAGTGCAGCAACGTCATCATCCGCAACATCAAGTTCGACGAGCTGTGGGAGTGGGACGAGGCGTCCCGGGGCGACTACGACAAGCAGGGCTGGGACTTCATCACGGTCGACATGGCCTGCAAGACCGTGTGGATCGATCACTGCGAATTCACCAAGGCCTACGACGGCGTGCTCGACATCAAGGGCGGCAGCGCGGATGTCACCGTGTCGTGGAGCAAGTTCAGCGGCGACGACGGCGGCCCGAGCAGCTTCGTCCGCCAGCAGATCGACGAGCTGGAGAAAACCCCGTCGGCGTATCCCATGTACGGGTTTTTGCGCAGCAACGGCTTCTCGGTCGACGACATCGTCGCCATCAGCCGGTCGCAAAAGAAGGGTCACCTGGTCGGCGCCAATGATCTGGACGCCAAGAACGCCGCGCACACCGTGACCTTGCATCACAACTGGTACAACAACATGCAGGACCGCATCCCGCGCCTGCGCGCCGGCAACGTGCACGCCTACAACCTGTACGTCAGCAACACCGACGCGGCCACCGCCCGCAAGCGCCGCGATCAGGTGGTGGCCGCGATGACGGCGACCAGCGCCGCCCGGTTACAGGGCAACTCGCCGACCTATCATTTCGGCGTCACGCTCAACGGCGCCATCTCGACCGAGGGCGGCGCGGTGCTGATCGAAAAATCGGTTCTGATCGACGTGGCCTCGCCGATCCGGAACAACCAGGTCAGTGCCGCACAGGCCATCTACACTGGCAAGATCAAAGCCGCCGACGTCATCCACCTCATCGACGCCAAGATGTTCCGCGGCGGCAGCGACGATGCAGGCAGTCCGCTCGCGCCCGTGCCCGCGCCGGCGCTGGCCTTCTCGTGGAATGGCTTTGCGGTGCTACCGTATCGCTACGCAGTGGAAGATCCGACGGTGCTGCAAGCGCGCTTGACCGGCGGCGCCGGCGCCGGCGCCGGCAAGCTGGCGTGGGACAAGAAGAACTGGCTCAAGACCTCGTACTGAAGTGCCCATGAGCGACGTCAGCAAGGACGTAAGTAAAGAGCGCTGGCGGCTGCTGCTTGAGCATCGACACATGCTCTTGAACTACCTGCGCTGCCTGCTGCGGGACGATTCCGAGGCCGAGGATCTGTTCCAGGAGGTCGGTCTTGTGGTGATGAGCCACGACACCGGCCCGTCGCAGTCCGATCGCTTCCCGGCCTGGTGCCGCGGCATCGCGCGCAACCTGGTCCATCGTCATGTGCGTCGGCGCTCGCGCCAGGTGCGAGTCCCGAGTGACGAGTTCATGAACGTGGTCGGCCGCGCTTACGACGAAGCCGACGCCGAGGAAGCCGAGTGGGAGATGCGGCGGCGAGCGCTCGGCCAGTGCATCGAGGCGCTGCCGGCGGACGACCGAGATCTGGTGCATGGCCGCTACGTCGAAGGCCAGCATGCCCATGAACTGGGACGGCGGGTCGGCTTCACCGCCGAGGCCATTCGCATGCGGCTCATGCGGCTGCGCAAGGGGCTCGAACGCTGCATAGAGGAACGCATCGCCGGCGCGTGGCGCCACCCATCGCAGGTCAGTTGATGTCGCAAGCGGAGCCCACGATCTCGGACCGACTGCGGTTGTTGCTCTTGCGCAGCGAGGAGCCGGATTTTTCCGTGGCCGAAGAGGCGGAACTAGCTCGCCTGCTGACCGGCAGCGGCGAGGCACGCCGGGCGCTGATCCGCCACAACCTGGTGAGCGGCGAGATGATTGAACGGCTGCGCGGACGCCCGCGCGCGACGTCGCCCCGGCCCGTCACCCGGCGCCCGCGGCGCGCCCGACCGCTGGCCATCGCGGCGGCGTGTGTTGCGGTGGCGACCGTGGCCATGGCTTTCACCGGGTGGCTGGGATCGCGGGCCACGCGCGGCAAGGCCGAGCGTGCGGAGCAACCGATCGGCGTAGGCGTGCCCATGGGGCGACCCCCGCGGATCGAGACTGTGCCTCCCGACGAGATCGCGGTGACCCCGCCCATGGTCCCGATAACCGAGATCGACGCGGCGGCAGACTATGTCACCGAGTTCGCCTTGCTTCGCCGCGCGCCGCGCACGTTGCTCGACCGGCTGGCGAAGCGTGCCTACGGGCGGCTCGCCAGGGCCACTGCGGTGGACGCGCGGCCATGCAAGGACCAGCCGTGGGAAGCGCTGGATCTCGTGGTAGTGGGCGCGGCGCTTGGGGATGCGGCGCTGGTCAGCGATGGTTTCCGGGTGGTGCCGGGCGCGTTCGAGCCGCCTGCCAGCGTGGGTAGCCTGCGCGCGCGCGTGCTGTGTGCGGTGCACTGGCTGGCGCACGGGAGTCACGCCGCATTGGTGCTGCGCCAGAGTCAGCTTGCGGCCAGCGAGGCCGCCCGGATCAACGCCCTGGCTGCCAGGATCGAGCGCACCACCCACTGGCTTGCCACAGCGGCCGCGAGGCGGGAGTTGCCATCGTCGCCGTCGATGCCAAACGACGCGATCACGGCAGCGGCCGCTTTCGCGCTGGCCGGTGAGCTGGTCGACGAAGATTCGTTTCGCCACGATGGTGCCGCGATGATGAAGGCTGCGCTCGCCGACCAGCGCGCAGACGGCGTGCTTCTCGTGGGGCGGGCGCGCGGGCACGACAGTGGGCTGCAGGCCCAGGCGCTGTGGCGGTTGGCCTGGTACACGCTTGCGGTCAACGATCCGGCCGCCCGGGCAGCGTATGTGCGCGGCACCGCTTGGCTGGCGGCGCGCCTATCGCCGGCCGGCGCGGTCGACGTCACCGACAACGTGATCACCGGCGGCTGCCGCCCGGGCCGCGATCCCGACTGCCCGGGCCCACGAGCGCACGAGATAGCCTGGGCGCTGCTTTACGACGGCCTGGCGCGAACACCGGGCTACCTCGAAATGGCAGAGCGCGTGTTCAAGACGCCGGCTCCGTGACCGTTTGTCCTCGATCGCGCCCCTTGATAGCGCGCTCCGAACAGCGCCTCCCAGCGCGCCCCCCAGCACGTCGCGGTAGAGCGACGACACGGGTATCGTCCCCCGCAGCCACGGCGGTCTCGCAGGTCGGCCGGGGCGGGTTGGAATCGAGCGGGGATCCAGGATGAACAAGAAGGCCCTCTCCGCGCGGGACATCTGCACGAAGTTCATCACGCCTGCCATCGACCGGGCGGGGTGGGACCTGATGACTCAGGTGCGCGAGGAGGTGGGCCTGACGACGGAGCAATGATTATCGTGGATGACTGTGACTTCTTTTCAACTGGCGCAAAGACCGCGGTCGATGAGTTTCTCGGAGAGATGAATTCCGGCCGAACGCTATACCAATGCCTTGTTCCGAATACTCGGTACGGCCATTTTGCTGTCCTTACAAGAAACAACTAGGGGCAATCTCTGATTTCGTCCGCGGTGGCGGCGGCGCGCTGCCGGCACTGCGAGAAGCCCGGTCATCGGCTTCAGATGATGCCCGAAAACGCCGGCCAGGGTGGTTGCGGCGCCCGGTACGCGACGCGGCAAATGGCCAGGTTCCGTCACAGTGCCGTACCAGATGACAGGGGCGGAGAGCCTAACGACGGGGGAACTCAGGGTTCCAGCCCTCGTCAAATACGGCACACTGGACCTACCCCGCGTTACCTGGCAGTGGGAAATCGGAAGGAAGAAAGCATGTTGCCACTCCGTACTCTCAACAGACTCTGCAGCGCTGCCGCCTCTGCGAGCGCCCTCGCAGTCCTGGCCCTGACCGCCTGCTCGGCCGATATGGGTGACACGTCACCGGGCAAGAAGCCGCCGGGCGCGGCCAAGCCGCCGGGCATGACTGCCGCAGGCACACCGACACCCGGGACCCCGGATCCCGGGGTCAAGCCGGCCGATCCCAGCAAGCCGCCGCCGCCACCCTTCGAAGCCCTGCCCACGCAGGTCAACGCGGCCAAGGTCAAAAACCTTCTGACCGGCCTGGCGCTGACCGATGCCGACCTGGCGACTGTCACGGCGAAGCCCGATGCTCTCAAGGATCTGGTGGGTCAGTGGATCGAGACCGCCGAGTGGAAAGGCAAGATGCTGGGGTTCTTCCGCCAGGCGTTTCAGCAGACCCAGACCGACCCCAACGACTACGACGAGCAGCTTGGGCGCACCACCAACCCGTGGCAACCCCTCGACCGCCAGCTTTTCGTGAGGTCGGCCGAGGACAGCTTCGCTCGCACGGCACTGGCCCTGGTCGAAGAGGGCGCGCCGTTTACCGAGACCGTGACCACCGAGCGGTTCATGTTGAACCTGCCACTCATGAGCTCGTACGCGTACATGGACGCCGCGCCCATGAACGACGACGGTACGCCGGTGCCGGCCGGGCAATGGCTGCTGCTCAAGTACCGCATGACCTTCGTGCGCACGCTTGAGCTGATCCCATTCGAGGATTCCATCAACCCGGCGTCGCCCAACTTCTTCAAGTTCCACGAGCCCCGTCCGTACGTGGGCGTGCAGCCCGGGTGCAAGGAGCCCGACATCGTCAAGGGTGTCGGGGCCCTGCGCAACGCCGCCGATTATCTGTTCGGCGGCCGGCCCGGCTGCGGTCAGACCGACAGCCAGTTCACGCCGCAAGATTGGGCGACCTGGAAGTGGGTCACCATCCGTAAGCCCAAGGCGGCCGAGGAACGCGCAGTGTTCTTCGACCTGCCCAAGCTGCGCCAGGTTACCGAGCTGGTGCTGAGCACGCCGCGGGTGGGCTTCATGACCACGCCGGCATTCTTCGCCAACTGGCCGACCAACGCGTCGAACTCGTACCGTGTGACCGCCAACCAGACGATGATCGTCGCGCTTGGCCGCAGCTTCGATGACCGCGGCGTCACCATCCCGATCGCCGAATCGGCCGACGAGTCCAAGCACGTGCAGCCCAACACCGTGTGCTACGCCTGTCATCTGACGCTGGACCCGATGCGTGACTTCTTCAAGCAGAGCTATTCGCTGGGTTACTTCGAGCAACTGTCGCGCAACGATCCCAACAACCCCATCCCGGCAACCGGCACCTTCGCGGTTGATGGCACCGCGCCCACGACGGGTAACGGCATCAAGGATCTGGCGCGCGGGACCGCGCAGCACCCGGCGTTCGCGCCGGCGTGGACCCAGAAGCTGTGTCAGTTCGCCAACTCGTCATCGTGCTCGGCCGCTGATCCAGAGTTCAAGCGCGTGGCCGAGGTGTTCAAGAAGAGCAACTTCAACTTCAAGACGCTCACCAAAGAGCTGTTCAGCTCGCCGCTGGTGACGTTCGCCAGCAAGACCGTATCGGCTGAGGCAGCCGGCGTGGTTATCAGCATTGCCCGCCGCGAGAGCCTGTGCGCGGCCATCGACAACCGCCACAAGCTGACCGATTTTTGCAACCTGCGCGGCAACAGCACCGTGATGCCAGCGCAACTGCGGCAGCGGGCGCGCAATCTGGCGTTGTCGGTGCCAGGCGCCGGCTACGCCCGCGGCGACGACGAGCCGCTCTTGCCACACGATCCGAATCTGTTCTTCACGTCGGCGGTCGAGAACCTGTGCACCTTGCTGAGCACTCAACTGGTCGATGCCGGCCGCGACAGCAAGTACGCCACCCTTCGCGCGCCCGAGGCCATGACCGACTTCGTGACGACGCTGATGGGCATTCCACCCTCTGACCCACGGTCGCCCGGAATGCTGGCGATACTGCAAGAGCACTTCAAGGAAGCAACGGCGACCGGCGTGACCGCGTCGGACGCGCTGAGGTCCACCTTCATCCTGGCGTGCAGCTCACCGCCCGCCACCTCGCTGGGTCTCTGAGGAGAAACCATGGAAAACACCAGACGCGACGCCATCTTCAAGACCTTGTTCGGCACCGGCTACGTCGGGCTTTCCGCCCTGGCCACCGGCCTGCCGCTGTCGGTGTTCATGCGGCCCACCCGCGCATGGGCGCAGGAGGCCGAGTACAAGTGCTTCGACAAGAACAAGGCGCAATATCTGATTCTCAGCACGTCGTCGTCGGGGGATCCGGTCAACGCCAACGTGCCGGGCAGCTACGAGTTCCCGGACATCGCCCACGCAGCCGATCCTGCGATGGCGGCGACTCCGATCTCGCTCGGTGGCAAGAAGGTCATCGGCGCGCAGGCGTGGTCGACGCTGCCCCAGGCGGTGCTCGACCGGACGAGCTTCTTCCACCACGCGACCTACACCAATAACCACCCCAACCTGCCCAAGGTCATGCGCCTCATGGGCGCGACCTACAAGCAGGAGATGCTGCCGTCGATCCTGGCCAA
>JANPCZ010000107.1:0-1964 GCA_031431215.1 Myxococcales bacterium | reverse complement strand
CCCGCGCCAGACCGTCGTCGTCGACAAGCCGGGCAACATCGATCTGCGGACCGGCGTCCAGCTAGGGGACCGGCCGCGAGATCTCGTGGTCGTCAACAGCCGCAGTGCGAGCAGGCTGCTGGTGTTCGCCGTGGACCCATCCGGACACCTGGATCAAGTGGATGACGGCGCCATTGCAACCGGTGCCGGCGAAAACTACGGTCTGGCTCTGTTCGCGAGCCGACCGAAGGGCCTGCACGCGTTCGTCACCACCAAGGAAGGCGGCCTCCGGCAAATCGCGTTTCACGAGGACAGCCGTGGGCGGGTCGCTGGAAAGGTCGTACGCGAACTGCCTCTGGGCAGCATGGCCGAAGGCATGGTGGTGGACGACGAGGCGGGCGCGCTGTTTGTTGGGGAGGAGGATCGAGGAATCTGGCAGTACGGCGCCGCGCCCAACGATACCGGCGCTCCGGTCCTGATCGCGCGCGTGGGCGACGCCAGCGGTCTCGTGGCCGACGTCGAAGGCCTGGCCCTGTATCGCGAGACTGGCGGCGCCGGCTATCTCATTGCGTCCAGCCAGGGCAACGATTCGTTCCGCGTGTACCAGCGCCGGGCGCCGCATGCCTTCGTCGGCAGCTTCGCCCTGACCGGCGTCCTGCACACCGATGGGATCGAAGCGGTCAGCATGGCGCTCGGCAGCCGATTTCCGCGCGGGGTTTTCCTCGCTCACAACGGCGCGGGCTCACCGTGTCCGGTGCAGGCGCTCGGCTGGGACAAGATCGCCGCGCGCCTGGTTCGCGCGAGCGACCAGTAGAACGCGCGGTGCCGCAGCAGCGGGGCGCGTCTTCATCACGGGTTGTGCCCAATCGCGCCCCGCGGCTGCAACACTCGCAAGAGCGGCTTTCCGCCGACGTCTTCAAGGGGAAAATAAACCAGATGGGTCCGGGGATCGACAGCCACGGTGTGGGCGTTGGGGCCGACCTTGTGCTCGCCCAGTGCCCTCAGTTTCCGCGCGGCCGTCATCTCGAACACACCGACCGCTCCGCTGCCGGTTGAGACGTAGATGCGTCCGAGTCCGGGATCCAGGGCCAGGACGTCCGGACCTGTCGGGACCGGTGCGCGGTCGAGGATCTTCTTTTCGTCGAGTGCGTAGGCGACCAAAGTCTTGCCGTCGCACACCGCGAACGCGATTCGACGGGGGCTGTCCGTCAGAAGCCCGTGACAGCCGCCTACCCCGGCGAGCGGGTGGTGAGCCACGACCTTGTCGGTGGCCGGATCGATCTCGACCAGCTCCGCGACCTTGTGCACCGTCACGAAGATGTGGCCGGAGCCAGCGTCGTACTGCGAGTTGCCGGCACCGCCGCCGATGGCAATCGGCGGCAACGCCTTGCTGTGAGCCACATCGACGACACCGATCCCGACGCCGCTGTTGTTCGAGACATAGACCTTTTCGGACTTCGGGTCGTACGCGAGGCCGTTCGGGTACTCGCCAGCCGGAACTCGCGCCAGGACCTCGAGTGAACGATCGTCAATGATCGCCAGCTTCTTCTCACCAGTGACTGTGGCGAACAGCCGGTGTTTCTCCGGGGCGGCGACCACGCCGTGAACCGACGGTAGTCCCTTCACAACACCGACGATCTTCTGTCCGTCCAGGTCGAACACCAGGAGGGTATCGGCACCGAGGTGAGCGATGTACAGGCGGCGGTGCTCGGCATCCACCCACTGGTAGTCGAAGCGGGCGGCCCCGCCGGGCAGCGGAAGGTCGCGAACCAGGGCCAGCGGGGCCGACGTAGGCCGCACGTCGGCCAACAGCAACAGGGCGGTCAGTAGCGTGGTCATGGTTTTCTCCGTGCGCCGGTCACACCGGCAAGTTGAAAGGAATGAAAAAGTCCAACAGTGAAGGAGTAGCGAACTGCACTGGCTCCGAGCCGTGCGTCGTCGTCCGCAAGGGCGAGGGCGAAGCGTCGGTAGGGGTACGTGCGGGC
>JANPCZ010000106.1:0-1501 GCA_031431215.1 Myxococcales bacterium | reverse complement strand
TTCACTTTCACCGGCTCAGTCTTCACCCTCGCCGGCGTGATCTACCTGGCGAACCTCGCCGGAACTTTTGACCTGGCAACGATTGTTCAACTCGCCCAGAGCGAACGCATCACTTCCGAACAACGCTTCTGGCTTCTGCTGGCGTTCCTCGCCGGCTTTGCAGTGAAGGTGCCGCTCTTTCCGGTACACACCTGGCTGCCGTTGGCGCACACCGAAGCGCCCACAGCCGGCTCGGTCATCCTCGCCGGCGTTCTGCTCAAGCTCGGAACCTACGGCCTATTGCGCTTGGCAATGCCGATCGGCATGGTCGCGGCCGGCGGCGTCGCGTTCCCGTTTACCCTCAAAGTGCTCGGTGTTCTGTGCGTCATCGGAATCATCTACGGCGCACTGGTCGCATGGGTACAGCGCGACATCAAGAAGCTCGTCGCGTATTCCTCGGTCTCGCATTTGGGCTTCTGCGTCCTCGGACTGCTGGCGATGAACGAAATCGGCATGCAAGGCTCCGTGCTTTACATGATCAATCACGGCATCTCGACGGGCGCGCTCTTTCTGGTCATCGGGATGATCTACGACCGCTATCACACACGCGATATCGATCAGCTTTCCGGACTCGCCAAAATCATGCCGATCATGGCGTTCTTCTTCATGCTCTTCACCTTCAGCAGCATCGGGCTCCCGGGAACCAACGGGTTTGTCAGCGAATTTCTGACGGTACTCGGAGCGTTCACCAGTTCTCACCTTGGCATCGCATTCGGTGCATTCGCAGCACTTGGCGTCATTCTCGGCGCGGTGTACATGCTGCACATGGCTGCAAAGGTGATCTTTGGTCCGCTCAAGGTTCCACAAGCACATGATCACGACCACGCCACGACGGAAGCCGCGGATTCGCAGCACCAACGTCACGCCACACCCAAGCCCAACGATCTCAATGCCCGCGAGATCGCGATTCTCATTCCGCTGGCGATCGTGGTCATTGTGCTTGGCGTTATGCCGACGTTCGTAATGAATTCGATGAAAGGCCCGCTGAAGCTGATTCGCGAACCACTGACCGCCGACAACTCGCCGGCTGAAATCAGATTGCTGATACGATGAACCTGATTCAAGTCATTCTCCCTGAGCTGATCCTGATCGGGACCGCGTGCGCGCTGTTTCTGATGGGCATCATCAACAAGCCCGCCGCCCGGCGTGCGTCGGCGCTGATCGCACTGATCGCATTGATCGTCGTGTTTGTTATGCAATTTCAGGGAACTGATCCAACCACCCATGCGATGGATTCAGTCAGCAGCGATTCATCTAACACGTTCCGCATCTTTCACTTTGCTCAATACATCAAGCTCATTGCCTCCGGCGTGGGCATTCTGCTCCTGCTGCTTGCCTGGCCGACCGATCAGCGCGCCACCGGCAATAGCGCCCTGAGCTTTGGCGAAGATGCCAGCGAATTCTTCGCGCTCATGCTCCTTGCCATCAGCGGCATCTTCATTGTCGCCGGTGCCAACGACAT
>JANPCZ010000105.1:0-16758 GCA_031431215.1 Myxococcales bacterium | reverse complement strand
GCACTTTGCGCAGCACCTCCTCCTCGCGTGGGTTGGGCGTCAACTCGTAGACCTTGCCGATGCCTTTCACGAAACAGAAGTACTTGGTCACCGCCTGCGACCCGTCGGGCAGGCTGGTCCTGCGTTCGTGGCACAAGGGGGCCAACGAGAGAAACTCGATGGGGAACCGGCTCAATGGCCCCGATTGCGGCTGGCGAATAACGAAGTCCGGTGTGACGACGCGCCAGTCGTCCTTGTACGTGACCGGAGAGGGTACCAGGGCGTCCGGAGAGGGGTAGTCGAACTGCGTGAAGTCCGAGTGCCATACCGGAGCCGCCGGGTCCTGGTGGCTGTCGTCGAATCGAAGTTTCCGCTCGTTGAAGTAGGTCAGCCGGGTCAGCTTCTCGTTGGTGTCAAACCACTCGTCCTTCAGCCACCAGATGGTCTGCTGCCCGGGCTCGCCATCGACCCCGACCCATCGACGAGCAAAGTCCGTGAACGCGGTCCGGAATTGCAGGTACCCTTTCTTTCCTAGAAGACCGTGCCGGGTGTCGTTCAGCGCGCCGAAAAAGGGGAACGCCCACGTCTTGTCGGACCGAACGCTGTTGGCATCGAACACGTCGTAGGCCCAGAAGGCGCCCACGCAGATCGGAAAGTAGCTGTCGCAGGCGCAGTCCTTGCCCTTGAAGGGCGCGGGCGGGGTCGGGAATGTGGGCTCGGTGCAGCCGAACCTGGGGACACAGGTCAGCCCCATCGGGCACGCAACCCCGAGGCACTCGCGGTTGAGCGCGACCGGCACGTCTTTCGGGCGCCCGGTCTTGAACGATTCCTTGACCGTGCGCGAGACAACTCGCCGCGAACCGAGGCTCGCTACCACCTCGATGGTCAGTGCTTCCTCGCTGGCACCGTCTCGCGAAAGGCCCAGGTCGGACGGCAGCATGAATTTTCCCGGGCCCGGGCCCAGGTCGAAGGCCTTCAAGAGCAGCACATCCTCGGGCCGGGTGGGCGCCACGTCGCCCGTGAACACCCGGATCCGAAGGCTATTGATCTGTTGTTCCTTGTCGTCGGCGGAACGCGGCTGCCGCAGGTCGGTCGTGATCTTAAGAACGATTCCCGTCGGCGGCTCGGGCGCGCACGACCAGAACAGCAAGCAGGCAAGTGCGAGAGCGATCCTGCTCATGGGCCCGCCTCGCGAGTCACCCGCTTGTTGGGACACCCGGTGCCAGGAGCGCCGGGAAGGTAGTACTCGCGAAGCACTTCCTCCTCGATCGCCCCGGTGGTCAGTTCGTAGACCTTGCCGATCCCCTTCACGAAGCAGAAGTACCGATCGAAAGTGTTCTTCGTCAACTCAGCGACGGAATGTCGAAGGTGGCACCGGGCCACTTCCTGCCACTCGCGGGGAAAATGACTCGCGTTCCCAGGGACCAGGCCGGCCACGTACGGAGCGGTCACCGACGTCCACGTATCTGTCGTCGTGATCGTGACGGCAGCACGCGTCTCGGTCGGCGCTGGCTCGCGAAGCTCCGAATACACGACTGGCGGCAGGCTCGCGCCCTCGGCCAGGGCTTCATCAAGACGCAACTTGGGCGGGGCATAGTAGCTGCGCCCCAGGGTCTGACCCATCGAGCCCACTGTCTCGTCCTTGAGCCAATAGAACTTCCCCTGATCGTGCGCCACCCAGCGCCGGGTCACATCGAGTTCATCGATCTTGAACTGGAGAAAGGCTGGCTTGTGTTCCAGGTCAAACCTTGGGTCCGGATCGCCTACCTCGCCGTGGTATGGGAACGACCACGCCTTGGTGCTCGGCGTTGGGTTGCTTCCCTGATACACGTCGTAGGTCCACCAGGCACGCACGCAGAGTGGAAAGTAGCTCTTCGTGCAATCGCATGGCGGGCCGATCGGCACAAACTTGGGGTCCCTCGGCAACAGGAAACCCGGATCCTGACAGCCAGCGCCCGGCACGCACGTGAGGTCCGAATTGGACGGGCAGGTCACGCTCAGGCACTCACGGGCCAGCTTCACCTCGACAGAGTCTGGTCGGCCACTTCTGAATGTCCTTTTCACGCGCCGGGACACCATGCGGCGCGGGCCGATCCAACCTTCGACGTCGATGGTGATGGGGCCGTTGACGTCGCCTTCGCTCACGAGAGCGACGTCCGACGGCAGGGTCACCGCGCCTGGCCCCGGGCCGAGGTTCCACGTCTTCTCGAGCAGGAGATCCTCGCCGCTGCCGTTTCTGACCGTCAGTCTGAGCTGGTTGATCTCGGGCCTCCGGCCAGGGCTGTCACCCGGCTGGAGGAACTCGTTCTCAACGCGAATGGTGATCGTCGTGGGCGATTTGGGCGCACAGCCCGACGCTGCCAGGACCAGCATGCCCCCAAATGCCGTACGTCGGATCCCGATCATGGCCCCGACGGTCGCGTTCACTTTGCACCCAGTTTGACCGGGTGGACGCCCAGGGCGCACGAGGGATCGCACAGCGGTTTTCGTTCTGGGGCCGGCCACACGGCTGCGGTAACGACCCCCGCAATGACGACAGCGGCGCCGGTCCAGAACCACCAGCGGCGGTAGAACGCGGGCAACGAGGCCTGCGCTGTCCCGATGTCCGACGTCGCTGTCCCTGTCAGCACAGGCTCAGATGGCCTCGGCGGGTCTGGAGGACGAGAGGGAGGCGGAGGCGGAGGCGGAGGCGCTACGCAACGGCCCGCCTGAGTTGCGACCACACCTTTGAGCCGTAGTTCGCGCGCCTGCTCGTCGGCTTCGGGGCGGCGTTCGGCGACCGAGGGATCCGCGGGATTGGCGTCGGCCAAGAACTGCTCGAGCGCGGCCAGTGCGTTGGCGTCGCGGCCAAGCTCCCGATACGTCTTGCCTAGGTTGAAGGCGATCTTCGGACTCGGAAAAAGCGCACATGCTTCCTCCAGCAGCTGTAGCGACTGGGCGAAGCGCCCCTCGTCGAAGAGCCTGGCCGCCTCGACCAGCTTGGTGGTCGCGACTACTTTGGCATCGTCCGTTTGAGCGACCGCCACCGCTGGGGTCGTGAACGCAGCCAGGACCACAACCGCAAGAATGACCATGCTGCGCGCGACGGGCGTCGCACTCACGACGGACTTCGCGTCGACGGGATTCGCATCACGGCTCGGTGAAGATCGTCGACGACTTGGGTGGGGCCGAAGGCTCATCCTTGAGATCCGTGAGGAATCTGCCTGGCTTCCTCGGCGCCGGAGACGGCGGGGACACCTGCGGCGGCGGGTCATCGCTGCCCCCCGATCGCGTGATCCCGACCGACGAAATCGCCTGCGCCCCCTTCGGTCCCGGACGCCGCACTCGGTGTCCCTCGCTCACGACCGGCTTCAGTTCGGGGTCGGATGGCGGCTGCTCGGGCGGCGGCGGCCGCAAAGCGGAAGGGACGGGCGGCGGCCCTTTCGTCACCATAGGCGACGGCTGCACCAGCGGCACCACCCCCGCACCCGCCTTCACCCGCGTCACCTGCTGAACCACGATCGCACCCACCGCCCCCGCGAACACCAACCCCACCACCCACCCACGCGAAGCTCGACGCACCGTGGTCACGCTCCGCTCGATCGCCATCGGCGGCGACGAGATGGTCGCCGCGCCCGCGTTGCCACCCGCCGATGCGCGCGTCCCCAGAGCCCGCGCACGCCCGGCCCCCGTCTCGGCCGCGTCCGCCAGTGCCTCCGAAAGTTCCAGCACCGTCAGGTAGCGCGCGTCCTTGCTCTTCGCCAGTGCCCGGCGCAAGGCCGCATCCAACCCCGGTGGCAACCCCGGCACCGTGTCCGAGATCGGCGGCGGCTCCTCGTTGCAAACTTTGTAAAGCGTCGCCGGCGCGGTGTCGCCCGCGAAGGCTGGCTTGCCGGTCAGAAGCTCGTAGACAATCGCCGCCAGCGCAAACTGATCGGTGCGGCCGTCGATCTCGTCGCTGCGGCTCTGCGCCTGCTCGGGCGACATGTACTGCGGGGTGCCCATCAGGTGCGCCTCGCCGGTGATGGTCGCCGCTGTCTTGACCTTCGAGATGCCGAAGTCGATGACCTTGACGAACTCCTTGTCCTGTCCCGCCACCGGCACCAAGAAAATGTTCTGCGGCTTGAGATCGCGATGCACGATGCCCTTGCCGTGCGCCGCCGCCAGCGCGGAAGCCACCTGATCGACGATCGCCAGCACCCGCGGCACCGTGAGAGCACCCCGCAATGACAGTTCCGTCGCCAGATCGCGCCCGTCCAGAAACTCCATCACGATGTACGGCTGCCCGTCGGAGGTCTGGTCGAAGTCGACCACCTGCACGATGTTCGGATGGCGCAACGAAGACGCGATCTCGGCCTCCTGGCGAAAGCGCCCCAGCTCGGGCGATTCCGGCAGCACTTCCCGCCGCAAAACCTTGATCGCGAAACGCCCTGGCAGGCGCAGGTGTCGCGCCTCGTACACCTCGCCCATGCCGCCGCTGCCCACGCGCCGGACAATCTCGTACTTCCCCTGGAGCACCGTGCCGGCCCCCAGAACCTCCCGCGATGATGACACCGGCGATCATCATTGGGCGAAGGCGTCTTTGGGTCAACATGTACATGAACGGCTCATCCCCCCATCGCCCATCACGCCTCGTCACCCCCGCGGGCCAGGAATCGCGTACTCCTTCATGCGAGCGCAGAACGTGCGGCGTGGCATGCCGAGAAGCTCGGCGGCGCGGGTCTGGTTGCCGGCGCAGCGCTCGAGCGCGTCGATGATGGCCTGACGCTCGCCGGCCGCCACCCGCTCACGCCACGATCGCCCGTCGGGGCCGCCGGCAACGTCGCCCGCCACGGCCGCGACCGGCATGGGCGACGGTGTACCGCCCCCGCGCGCTGCCGCTGGCGCGGGACTCATCCGCTCGGTTGGTAAGTGTTCGACCAGGATGGCCTCGCCCCCGCACAGCAACAACGCCCGGTCCATCACGTTGCGCAGCTCACGGATATTTCCTGGCCACGCGTAGGCGCGCAGCCATGCCAGGGCCCCGTCGGTGATGCGCGGCACCAGACGGCCCATCTGGCGCGCGGCGGTCTCAAGGAAGGTCCGCGCCAAGGGCTCGATCTCGTCGATGCGTTCGCGCAGCGGCAGGACCTGCAGCGACATGCCGTTCAATCTGAAATACAGATCCTCGCGGAAGCGCTTCTCGGCGACCTCTTCTTCCAGATCGCGGTTGGTCGCCGCCACGAAACGCACGTCGACCGGGCGCATCCTGGTGCCGCCCACGGGCCGCACTTCCTTGGCCTCGATCGCGCGCAGCAATTTTGCCTGCATGCCAGGTGTCATCTCGCCGACCTCGTCCAGGAACACGGTGCCACCGTCAGCGGCCTCGAGCAGGCCCATCTTCTGCCCGACCGCTCCCGAGAACGCGCCCTTCTCGTGGCCAAACAGCTCGCTGTCGAGCAACGCCTCGGTCATCGCCGCGCAGTTGATGGCGACGAAGGGCTTACCCGCTCGGGGTGACCGCCGGTGGATGGTCTCGGCCATCAGCTCCTTGCCGGCACCAGTCTCGCCCAGGATGAGCACGTTGATATGGCCAGCCGCCACTCTCTCGGCCATGGCGTGCAGCTCGCGCATGCCCTGGTTGCGCAGCACCATACTCCGGGTCCCGGCGGTGGCGGGCGCGCCCATGACCTTCGCGCACGCGCGCGACACCAGCGCCTGCGGCGATGTGCCGTCGGCCGGGTAGATCGCAAGGCCGCATTGCACCGCCAGGCCGGCGGCTTTCAACGCCGCGACGCCCTTCGCGCACAGCGCCTCGACCTTGGGCCCGCCGGTGTCTGGCAGCAACATCTCGTACTCGTTGGGGCCGTAGGCGGCCAGCACGTCACCGGAACGCAGGCTCTCGCCCAGCACGTCGGTGACCCGCTCGGACGCGACGTTGCCGTCGATATGCAGCCGCGCCACCGCGAAGGCGCCGCGCACGCTCTCGGCGCGCGCACACTCCTCGATGAGGCGGCTCTCGAAATACGCGTGCGACCACAGCTTGCGCGGCTTGGTGCCCGGATCGCGGGTCTGCAACATCAGCACAGTGTCGCCGATGGTGAACGCATCGCCGGGGTTCAGCAGCAACAGCCGGAAAGCGGGCAGCGCTTGCTCGCGCAGGCGTGTGCCGTTGGCGCTGCCCAGATCTTCCAGCTCGACCTTGTCACCCAGGTGCAGGCAAGCGTGGCTGCGCGAAGCCTGCGGATCGATGAGCCGGATGGGCGCATCCTCGCCGCGCCCGATGACCACCGTGCCCTCGGCTGGCAACTTGTGCGTGGCGGTCAGGTTCGGCCCCACCACCAGCAGGTAGCGAGTTCGCACCACGGCCTGGTCGGTCTGGTGCTTGGCTTCCGAAATCGTGGGGGCAGCCATGGGTTCTCCTCCTCCGTATCAGCCCACTGTCACTGCAACAATTTCAGAAAATCGTGGTTCAACTCGATGAGCAGGTAATTAAACGGCGCGGGCGGCATCTCGCACAGCGCACCGGAGTCTTCCGACAGCACCATCAGGTAGTGCCGGCCGTCTTTCTCGATCTCGGTCACGCCCTCGGGCCGGCACAGCTGATCGAACTCCTTGATCTTGTCCTCGAGTCGCACCGGCGCCTCGCCCGGCTGCCCGTTCCAGAAGAAGAAGTCGTAGTCCCAGCCGGCGTCGACAATGCCGGCGGTAAGAAAATAGCCCCTGGCCGTCGGTGAATACTCCAGGCTGCGAAAACCGAGGCCACCGAGATCCAGGGTCGTGTGTACCGTCGGTGACAGCTTGCCGGCGTCGAACTCGGTGACGTTGATCTTCACCAGTATGGCTTGCCCGATGCGCGTCGCGAGCGCGTCACTTCCGCCGTCCGGTGGCTTCATGTAGTCGACGCCCTCGTGCGGCGATCGCAACCCGAGCAACAGCTCGTTCGGCGTGGGCGTGAACGACATGGCCTCGATGTTGAGGTTGCCATCCTTCTGCTTGGCACCCGACAAACGGCCGTACCATCCCGGATCGCGGCCAGCCGCCGACCACGATCGCAGCGCCTCCATGATCGCGTCGCGCGGATCGATGCTCGCGTCGTCGCTGATCTTGCCGCCCGCCACCTTGAAGCGTGACAGCGCGCGGTACTGCGGCTTGTCCTTGCCCGTCTCCTGGTCGCTGGGCATCGAGCTCGCCACGTAGACGTACTTGCCGTCGAAGGTGACCGCCTCGGTATCGAGGTGCCGGCCGGCCACCGAACCCGGCGCGTCGGCGAGTGGCGGCAACTCGGTGACCTTTGGCATCGGCGCGAACAGCTCGGCCGCGTGGAAAAGATAGAACGGCACGACGTCGGGGCTGGCGTCGTCGCCGCCATCGTCGACCACCAGGATGCGCTTGTCGGTCGGAAGGAACACCACGCCCGAGGCGTCGTTGCGCGGCTTGCCCAGATACAGGTGGTAAAGCGGCAGCGCTCCGGTGGTCACGTTGATCCCGTGCGAGGCAGCCGGGGCAGCATCGGCGGCGCCCCCGCCCGACCCGCAACCCGCGCCCACCACGGACAGCAGCACCACACACACCCCGATCTCGACCGGTCTCGTCGGCATGAGCGCTCTCTACCCGAGCTGTGCTAGCGCCGCAACGATCCCCAGAAGCCCGAACACCTCGATCACCAGGGTTCTGATCTCCGCGTTCAACATCATCATCTCTCGTGCCGGTGCAACCAGCGGGCCACGTGCGCAGGGCCCAGTTCACGCGACCGATCGGTACAACCATTCCCCGGCTGTGCGTGCCTTGCGCAACCCGCCGTGTGCAAGACCTGCTCAACCAGCACGCGCCACGAACGAAAAATGACGAAAGCGCCATCCCAGCGACCCTTGATGCGCCCGCCGCAACTCAATGCGGTCGGCGACGAAGGTGCCCGCATCGACGGTACCGCAAAGGTCGCTCACCACGTGGTCGGCGCACGGTGCGCCAACGCCAGCCCTTGGGGTATAAGTCCGCCGGCGACGATGTCCCTGGGCAGCCACACGATGTTCGCGGGTCAGGCCATTGAGGCCTCGGTCCTGTTCAACGCGCTCATGGGCAAGACCAGGGTCGGCGCGCCGATCGCGCACACGCCCCGGCTGTCGGCACCGGAAGGCGAGTCCACCGGCGGCGGCAAGCGGGCGTTGTCCCACGTGACCCTGGTGCCGGAGGGCGGCGGCAGGACCTTGCTTGCCGGCCACGTCAACACGGTGGCGCGCAAGCTCGAATTGCGCAGCCACTCGTACGTTTCTTCGCTGCACCGGCAACGCTTTCAAGGCGAGCCCTACCCGATCGAGAACCGCGCCTACAACGAGTTCCTCGCGCAGGTGCACAAGTTCTTCGAGGATCGAAAGTACGACGTCACCACCGTCGACGCGCCAGCCGCCTCAGCAGAGGCCAGCTCCGACGCGGCGACAGACGACGCCCCCGCGGCACGTAGCCCGGGGGTGAAGATCGTCGTCGTGCTCGCGGTGGCGCTGGCGGTGGTGGCCGGGTTCTTCCTGCTACGCCGGTAGCGGCCGCAGGTGCTATCGGTCGGCCGACCAGTCGTCCATGGCGGACACGCCGCCGGTCTGATGAATGGCCGCCCCGCCGCGCACAGGCTCGTTGCTGCTGTGTTTGAAGCTGGTGATGGCGGCATTGGTCAATTTGATCGTGTAGTAGGGCGCCGGATCAGCGGGCCGACGGAACAAGGGCCGCGGATTCCGACCCGGCCGGCGGCCCCGGCGTCAGCCCGGGCGTTCGGCGCGACCGCGGGAGGTCTCGACGGGATACTTGACCCGGTTGTGCGCCAGTTTCTCCCGGGCCGCCGCCATGATGTCGATGCCGATGCGATCGCCGAGCAGGACGAGCGCGATGGCAACGTCGCCGATCTCGGCGGCAATGCGCGCGCGGGCGGCCGGGCTGCGCGAATGCTCATCGGCAGCGTCGTTCTTCACCCAGCGGTACTCGGCCAGCAACTCGCCCGCTTCGGACGCGACCAGCATCGCCAGGTTCTTGGGATCGTGGAACTGGCTCCAGTCCCGCTCGGCCACAAAGGCGCGCAATTCGTCGCGCAGGGACTGGACAGCATCGCTGGCGGATTCGGATTTCTGCATGGCCAACTCCTGGTCGCTACCCGTCGATGAACATCGCCAGATCGCGGACCACCGCCGCGGGGATCTCGTGCCCGCCGTCGAACGGGCGCCAGGTGACGGCGAAGCCGTGGTGCCCGAGTATGTCGCGCAGGCGCTCGGCGCCCGTGAAGGGAAGAACCTGGTCGTCGCGTCCGTGCGCCACGAGCACTGGTGGCGGGCTTGTTCTGTGCACGCGCAGACCGGCGAGTGAGTCCGCGAGCAACGCCCCCGACAAGACGGCCACGCGATCCACTGCGGGGTCAGCTGCCAGGGCCACGTCGATCGAGAGCATGCCCCCCTGCGAGAACCCGGCCAGCACCACGTGTTCGGGCTGGTGGCGCTCGCGAATCTCTCGCAGCAGCGACTGGACCGCAGTCCGGGCAGCCAGGACCGCAGGGTGAGGCTGCCAGCCGGCGGGCGGTTCCTCGCCGTGGGCGTGAACCGGGCGAAGACCGCTGTCCAGGTGCCACCAGGCGCGTCCGCCGCCCATGCTGGACAACGGGGCGGCGGGGACGAAGAAACGCGTCGAAGGGCGGCCCCGCACCAGAGCCTCGGCCAGCCCGACCAGATCGTCCCCGGGCGCGCCCCAACCGTGCAGCAGCACGACGGCACGGCCCCCCGGTTTCCCTTGCTGCATCTCGGTCACCATCTGCATCTTCAATCCTCCACTCCGACGGGCAGGCTCATCGGGGCCGAGTATGGCGCCGCAGCCGCCTCCTTGGGTGTCAAAGTCTGGCCCGTGACGCCGACCAACCCCATCGTGCTCGTGCTTGCCATGTTGGCGGGCTGTGGTGCGAGCCGGGCAGCGCTGGCAGTCGCCAGCGACGCTGCTTTACCCAAGACTGCGCTCGCGGGCGGCGACCAGAACAACGCCGACCTGCCGGACGCCGCCGTTGTAGCGCCCGCCCCGCCCGACGAGCCCCTGCCCGGCGGGCCCACCAGTCCGTGTTTCACGCGGGTGGCCGCCGGTGCGGCACACACGTGCGGCCTGCGCACCGACGGGACCGTTCTGTGCTGGGGCGGAAACCCAGGCGGGCGGCTCGGCGTCGGCGCCGCGAACGGCGCGGCGAGCGTCGTCCTGCCCACGATCGTTGCTGGCGTCCGCGGCACGCCGGTGGATATCGCCGCCGGCGGCAGCCACACCTGCGCGCGCACGATGAACGGCGAACTCTGGTGCTGGGGCGACAATGGCATGGGCCAGGTAGGCGACGGCACGTCGGGCAACACGCGCCCGGCGCCGACGCTGGTGTTCGCCGTCGGCGCCTCGGTCACCAGCGTCGCGACCGGTGCGCAGTTCACCTGCGTGGTCAGGACGGATCGGGCGGTCTGGTGCTGGGGTGACAACTCGAACTTCCAGCTCGCCCTGTCAGCACGCGTGCCGCGGCCGCGACCTGGACCAATCGGCTTCTCCCCCGGCGCGCCCGCTACCACCGTCGAGATCGCAGCCGGCGCCGCTCACACCTGCAGCCGCAACGCGGCCGGCGCGATCCTGTGCTGGGGCGCCAACCGCGACGGCCAGCTTGGCGACAGCACGCGCAGTTCGTCCTTCGCGCCGGTCGCTGTGCTCGGCCTTTCTGCGCCGGCCGCACACCTGGCACTGGGCGAGGACCACAGCTGCACGAGCACCGCGGACGGGAGCGCCCTGTGCTGGGGCGCCAACGATCAGGGCCAGCTCGGCGACGGCACCGCCGAGACCAGGACCATCCCGGTACCTGTGCGCGGCCTTACCGCCGTCGTCGAGCTTGCGGCCGGCGCCACCCACACCTGCGCTCGCCGGAGCGACGAGACAGTGTGGTGCTGGGGCGGCAACCACCACGGACAGCTTGGCGACGCCACCTCCGGCACCCGGGCCACGCCAGCGATCGTGCCTGGGCTTGGGGGTGTGGTGCAACTGGCAGCGGGCGGCAACCACACCTGCGCGCGCACCAAGGACGGTGCACTGTGGTGCTGGGGTGAGGGCCTGCAGGGCCAGCTAGGCGATGGCACCACCACACCCGCGGCGCTGCGGCCGATCCCGGTCAGGGCCGCCTGTCCTTGAAGCGAGGCGCGGTGCCCGACGCCGCCCTGCTATCAGATCGCTGCGGCGGACGCCGCACCTGACAGTGAGTCTTTCCAGAAGAGCGCGATCGACAGACAGTGAAAGCGCGCGTCCGACGACTGCCGCACGACCCGCGCCACGATCTCGCGCTCCGGGTTCTCGCGCAACCAGCGCGTGACAGTCTCGCCGACCTCCTCACGATCGCGGAACTTGGTGACCGAGAACACCTTGACTCCCGTGAATGTTCCGATGCCCATGGTTTGTTCCTAGCATCGCAAAATAGGGAAAGCGACCACTGGTTTCCCCTAACAGATTCTCCGTAGGGACGCGGCGGAAGGCCGGATTGCAGCGCCGGAGCCCAAAGCCAACAATCCGGGTACACTGCGCCCGTGCGCTTCGGAACCTGGTCGTCGATCGACAACGCCGCCGCCGCGGCGCCCGCACAGCCGGGGGTGCTGCAGACCCGCGCCGAAACGCTCATCGAGTATCCGCGAGGTCGCAGCGCCATGGTCCTGTACGCCGCCTCGCGCGCCGACGAGACACTGCAATCTTTCGTGGCGGCCGGCGGCGCGCCCGAGTTGCAACGATCGCAGGCGGCAGGGGCCAGTCTCGTGCGCTATGGCGAAAGCGCGGCGCCGCTGGCGTCGCTCGCCAAGCTGCTGCACGATTTCACGGAACGCTTCGGCGCGGCTCCGGTCGGCAATCGGTGAATGGCCGCGATGTCGCCTTATCGAGCCATCGTGGTCGGTGCCACCGGGGCCGTGGGATCGGCGCTGGTGCGTGAGCTGCTCGCGGCTCCGCGCTGCGCTGCGGTCACCATCCTGACCCGCCGCCACACCGACCTGTTCGCGGCACCACACGCCGACGCGAAGCTCACGCAGCGGGTGGTGGACTTCGAGCACCTCGAAAGCGAGACGCTCACGGCAGCCGCGGGTGCGGCGGTGGCCTTCTGCACCATGGGTGTCGGCCAGCCACGGAAGATCTCGAAGGCCGAGTTCTGGAAAGTGGACGTCGAGTACGCGGGTGCCTTCGCCCGCGGATGCAAGGCGGCCGGCGTCGAACACATATCGCTGCTCAGCGCGGTGACCGCGGACCCGACCTCACGCTCGTACTATGTGCGGGTCAAGGGCAGCGCCGAAGATGCGATCAGGGCGCCCGGCTTCAAGCGTGTGAGCTTGTTCCGGCCAAGCCTGCTGGTCACCACCAACATTCGCTACGGCCTGCAGGACCGGCTAGCGCAAACCCTGTTTCCCGCGCTGGCGTGGCTGCTGCCGCGGAGTTGGCACCAGATCAAGGTCGAGGATCTCGCGCGCGCCATGCGCATCAACGCCGAGCGGCCGGCCGCTGATGGCGTCGAGGTCCTGACCTACGCCCATTTCATGGCGCTTGGCGACGACCGGGCCTGAAAAGCCACCGGCTCACCCGGCGGAAGCGCAGGGGAATCGAACCCCCCGAGCCACCCTCTCGGATGGCCCCATCGGTTTTGAAGACCGAGCCGCTCACCAGACGCAGACGCGCTTCCGCCTGCCACTATCGCCGAGGCCGCCGCCACGGGAAAGCGTGGCCAGAGCTCGGTCACCGCGTGAACGGGTCAGCCAGCGGCAACTTGCCCGAACTGGCGGAGACACCGGGACCCGCGGGAGGTGCAAGCCGCACCGATGGTCGAGTCGGATTGCGGGTGACCGAGGCGGCACCATCCACCGACTGGTGCCGAACGCCGATCGCCTCTGCGCGTGCCGGCAACGCCTCGACCGCCGCGCGCATCGGCGCCACAGACATCGGATCAGGAACCCAGTCCGCCTCAGGTCGCCACGTCGGCACCACTGTGGGCGCCCGCTGCATCTTCACAGTCAGCGCCGGATCGGCGTCGGCGCCAAGCAGCGGGCCCAGCACCGCTCCCGCCGCGAACGCAATGATACTGAGCCCGGCACACGCGACGGCCACGCGCGCCCACGGCGGCGCTTTGGGCAGCGTCAGCGCCCGCAACGCCGGGAGCGTCCGCTGCGACAGCCTGGTCCCCGATCCGGTCGGCGGTGGCAGCGCGTGCAGCGGCACTGTGACAGCCGACTGCTGCTCCGCCACGGCGGCCACCACGGTCGACGCTCCCGACCCGGCCGGCCGCCAGCCGGTGCGTCCCGGTGTGCGATCGTGACTGCCGGTGCGCTCCGGGTCCAGCGGTCCGGCAGCGGTCACCGGCGCCTTCTCGGGGGCAGCGAACAGTTTGGTTTTTCCCTCATCGCTGCCCCCGTGCCGCAGCAGCAGCGCTGCCAGCGCCGCGCGAGCCTTGATGACATCGCCAATGAACGGCACCAGCCGGTCGGCCAGTTCGGCGGCCGATGGTCGCCCGGCCGGATCGCGCAGCAGGCAGCGCACCACCAGATCGTCGAGCTTCGGCGGAACGTCCAGCCGCACCGAGGCTGGCGCAGCGATTGTCTTCTGCATGATCGCGATGGTCTCGACGCCGTCCTTCTCCTGGAACAAGCGCCGGCCGATCAGCATCTCCCACAAGACCACGGCCACCGCGAACACGTCGGTGCGGTCATCGACGGTCTGCCCGCGCAGTTGCTCGGGCGACATGTACGTGACCTTGCCCCTGATGTGTCCGACGCGCGTCAGGTTCTGCCGGTACTGTTGCGCGGCCTTGGCCACACCGAAATCGAAGATCTTCACGTGCCCCGACTTCTGCAACATGACGTTGCTGGGGCTGATATCGCGGTGGATCAGGCTGATCGGGTTGCCGTGCTCGTCGATCAGCGCGTGCGCGTGGGCCAACCCGCGCGCCACCTCATGAGCCACGTACGCGGCTACCGCGACCGGTATGCCGGCAGACTCGTCGCGGTAACGGTTCATGAGCCACGCCAGGTCGCGCCCATCGATGTAGTCCATCGCGATGAACGACGTGTCGCCATGGGTGGCGAACTCGCGCACGCGGATGATGTTCGGGTGGTCGAGCCGCGCGGTCAGCCGCGCCTCGTCGGCCAGCATGCGCAGAAGTTCCGGCGAGCGCTTGCGATCGGTGCGGATGCGCTTGACAACGCACAGCTCCCGCTGCCCGGCCGGCCCCTCCCGCTCGGCCTGATACACGTCAGCCATGCCACCACGGCCGATGTGACCGAGCAGCTTGTACGGCCCCAAACGCTCGGCCGTTCCCGGCCCGTGGCCGTCCGGTACTTCGCGCCCGCCGTCCGGAGTCCTACGGAACGCGTTCATGACCCTTCACAACACATGACCCCCCGAAGCCAAAGACACAGCCATTGACAATGACGCAATATGGCCACACGACCGCGACTTACCCCTTATTGTTCGCCAGTCCCACGGGTTTCTTGAGAAACGCCTCCTCCTTCGGCCGAGGTTGATGATGGCGTGGGCGATGTCGGCGCGGTAGGTGACCGAGTCGCCCCATGACGGAGGAGCATCGATGAAGGCGCTAGTGAAATACCAAGCCGAACCGGGCCTTCGGTTGCAGGACGTCCCCGAGCCGACCATCGGCATCAACGATGTCCTCATCAAGGTCGACCGCACGGGCATCTGCGGCACCGACGTGCATATCTACAAGTGGGACGACTGGGCGGCGCGAACCATCCCGGTGCCCATGGTGGTAGGCCACGAATTCGTCGGCGAGATCGTCGAGGTTGGCGCCAACGTGGCTGACTTCTTCCCCGGGCAGATCGTCAGTGGCGAGGGCCACGTGGTGTGCGGCCGCTGCCGCAACTGCCTGGCCGGCCGCCGTCACCTGTGCGCCGACACCAAAGCCGTCGGCGTCAACCGCCCGGGCGCGTTCGCTGAGTATCTGGCGCTGCCCATGACCAATGTGTGGGTCCACCCGGCCACCATTGATCGCGACGTCGCCGCCATCTTCGATCCGTTCGGCAACGCAGTTCACACCGCCCTGTCCTTTCCGCTGCTGGGCGAGGACGTGCTGGTGACGGGGGCCGGGCCCATCGGCATCATGGGCGCCGCGGTTGCCAAGCACGCGGGCGCGCGCCACGTGGTCATCACCGACGTCAATCCGGTGCGCCTGGAACTGGCGCGCCAGATGGGCGTCACGCGCGCGGTGAACCCGACCCTGCACAGCCTGGCCGAGGTGCAGAAGGAACTCGGCATGCAGGAAGGCTTCGACGTCGGTCTGGAGATGTCGGGGAATCCACAAGCGGTGCGCGACATGCTGACCGCCATGGCTCACGGCGGAAAGATCGCCATGCTCGGCATTCCCGAGAAGGAGACCGCCGTCGACTGGACCGCGGTCATCTTCAAGGGACTCACCATCAAGGGCATTTACGGCCGCGAGATGTACGAGACCTGGTACAAGATGAACGTGATGCTGGAGTGCGGGCTCGACATCAGGCCGATCGTCACGCATCGCTTCGCCGCGCGAGACTTCCAGGCTGCCTTCGAGGTCATGATGGCGGGCAAGACCGGGCGGGTCACGCTCGACTGGTCGAAGCTGTAGGAACCTGACGCCCATGTTCACAGGCATGAGGGCCGCCATCGACGCCGAGCTTGACCGCATCCGCGACGCCGGGACCTGGAAGGCCGAGCGCGTGCTGACGACGCCGCAGGGGACACATGTGCGGGTGTCCGACGGAAAGCCGGTGCTGGTCCTGTGCGCCAACAACTACCTGGGCCTGGCGCAGCATCCCGCCGTCGCCGCAGCCGCGCGCGCCGCGCTTGATGACTGGGGCTACGGCCTGTCGTCAGTGCGTTTCATCTGCGGCACGCAAGAGCCGCACAAGCGGCTCGAACAGGCGCTGAGCGACTTCCTCGGCACCGAGGCGACCATCCTCTATGGCTCGTGCTTCGATGCCAACACCGGTCTATTCGAAACCGTGCTGGGCGCCGAGGACGCCGTCATTTCCGACGAGCTAAACCACGCCAGCATCATCGACGGCATCCGACTGTGCAAGGCGCAACGCCACCGCTTCCGTAACGGCGACATGGCCGACCTCGAAGCGCGCCTTGCCGACAGCGCGGGCGCACGCTTCCGCATGATCGCCACCGACGGCGTATTCTCCATGGACGGAACCCTGGCCAACCTGCCCGCCATCTGCGACCTGGCCGAACGGCATGACGCGGTGGTGATGGTCGACGATTCGCACGCGGTCGGCTTCGTCGGCCGCACCGGCCGCGGCAGCCACGAGCACCACGGCGTCATGGGCCGGGTCGACATCATCACCGGGACCCTGGGCAAGGCGCTGGGCGGCGCAAGTGGCGGCTACGTCAGCGGACGGCGCCAGATCGTGGATGTGCTCCGGCAACGCTCGCGGCCGTATCTGTTCTCCAACACGTTGGCACCGCCGGTGGTCGCGGGCTCGCTCGCCGCCCTGCAGTTGCTCGCGGGATCGACCGATCTGCGCGACCGGCTGGAAAGTAACACGCGCTTCTTCCGCGACGGCCTCGCGCAACGAGGCTTCGACATCGTGCCCGGCAGTCACCCCATCGTGCCCATCATGCTGGGCGACGCGGCGCTGGCGACGCGCTTCGCGGACGCGCTGCTCGATCACGGGGTGTACGTGGTCGGCTTCTCCCATCCCGTGGTGCCGCAAGGCAAGGCCCGCATCCGCACGCAGATCTCGGCGGCTCACACCCGCGAGGATCTGACCCTCGCGCTCGATGCATTTGCCACGGTGAAGTCAGCGCTGGTCTAGC
>JANPCZ010000104.1:0-1780 GCA_031431215.1 Myxococcales bacterium | reverse complement strand
AGCCCCGCGCTGAATGCGTCTATGCTCGCGCCCGCGGTGGCGAGGCACGATCGGACGGTCCGGCTGGAGACGGTGAAGCGGGCGCTGGGGGCGTCGCGGAGGGGCGTGGCCCTGAAGGTCCTGGCCGAGCGGCACGGCTGGAGGTGGCGCAGCCTGTACCGCGACGTGGAGGCGCTGGACTGTCGGGCAGGCGGCGCTGCTGCCGGTCGAGTCGGTGCCGTGGCGTGATCGCTTCACGCCGCCTCGCCACCCTTGGGAAGCGCAAGAATCGCAGCTTCCAGCGATCCCTCTGGCAGCGTAATCGGTGTGCTGGCCTCAGCCGGCTCGTCGTTGACCTCGATGTTCAAGGCGCGCAGGGTGCTCTGCGCCTTGCGCAGCAGAACGTCCAGCGCCTTCTGGGCCTTGCGAACCTCGTCGCTGATCCCGTCGACGTTCTTGCGGATCGCCTCGCTGTGCTTCTCCATCTTTTCCAGCCGAGATAGCTCGCTCTCGATTCGCGTTTCGATATCTCGTAGGGCTGCAATATCGCCGGGATCCCCGGCCGTGCGCGTGCGGGTCACGAGGGCCATCCCCAGCAAGACGGCTGCGTGCAGGGATTCGGTGCAGCGTAACTTCGACCCCGCCCACCGCAAGCCGCGCCACAGGTTCAAGGTGCCATGAAAGGCGATGCCTTCAAACCACCCATCTTCAATCGCCGCGTCCCCTGTGGCCCGTCACCGTGCCCAGACATGCTTCAAATCGATCTCCACCGCATCGAACGGCTCGGCCCGTACCTTGACCGGGCCCGCGACGCTCATGACCACCCGCCAGCCTTCACCGTCAAGCCGAAACACCTCCAGGGTCTTGGGCCCGGGATCGAGGAGCCAGACGTGGCGAACCTGGGCGCGGGCGTAGTGATGCATCTTCCGTGTGCGATCCATGGCCGCCGTCGATGGGGACAGGGCCTCGCACACCCAGTCGGGTGCCAGTTCAAAGAACGCCACGTCGGGAACTTCGGGCATCCGCTCGCGCCGCCAACCGGCGATGTCGGGGACCATGACCTGGCCGACGATGTGAAGCTCAGGCTCGTGCAGAATCACCCAGCCGCCCGGACCGTCGCCGTTGCCGCGCCCGAAGGCCTTGTGCAGATCGGCGCCCAGGGCAGTGGTCGCCACCGCATGGCGAGCGGCGGGCCGGGGACTGGTTAACAGGTCGCCATCGATGATCTCGGCCACCAGATTCTCGGGCACCCGCAGCAGGTCCTCGTAGCTCGCGGGGCGCTTGGCCGGGACTGCGGACATGGATTGGAGTCTAGCACCGCCCCGACGGAGCCGGCCCAACGACGCCAGCGCGGCGCACGTGGCCGACTGGAGTTGACCATCGGGAAGCGCGATCTCTTGGCCATGAAAGCCACGGCCGGCGCCCCCCGCCCCCCACGCTAGGGCGCGAGGGACAGCGTGCTCGCGCCCTTCTGATCCGCAAGGGGCCCCTTCGACCACGAGACCTTGCCGGCCGTCCCGCGGCACTGTCCGTCGAGGGGCCACTCGTAGCGCCCCGCGGAGTTGCCGCCGTCGTACACGAAGTCGAGTGTCACCGTGACGCCGTCGTACCGCGCCGTCCCCGTCGCACTCGCGCACCCGGTCTCGGTCGCGCTCCACGTGGCGTTGGCAGCCGCCGTGAACGCCCACGTCGACTCGACGCACGCGCCCGGCGAGGTTTGCTTCCATTTGTGCGCACCCAGATCGCAGCGCCCGCCGTCGGCCGTCGAGTTCATTCCGCCGTCGCCGCCGCAGCTCACGGC
>JANPCZ010000103.1:0-2201 GCA_031431215.1 Myxococcales bacterium | reverse complement strand
TGAGGAGGCTGCACGAGGCCGGCCTCACGGGAGGCGCCATCTACGACGGAGTCGTCGCCTTGACGGTAGCCGAGGCTGGAGGCGTTCTCCTCACACTCGATCGTCGGGCGGAGACCACGTATCGACGCTGCGGCGTGGATTGCAAAGTGCTCGGCTAGTCCGGGAAACCGGCGCGCCGTGAGCGCCCCTGAGGCTACCGACCCGCTCGAGGTGGCGATCCAACGATCGTTGCACCCACAGCCCCTCACCGTCGGCGCGCCGCGGGCTTCGCCGCGGTGTATTCCATGGGTGCGGGTCTGCCCTCGGGCGGCTTGCCGGGGACAGGCTTTCCCGCGCTGAGGCTGGCGACGTAGGTGGCAAGGGCCTGCAACTCGGAGGCGGCGTAGATCTCGGCCCAAGCGGGCATGCCGGCTGCGGCGTTGCCGCGGCTGATGCTGCGGTGGATCTCGACCAGATTCGAGCCGCGCAGCCAGCGAGGCGAGGTGGCGCCCAGCGCTCGTGGCGCTCCTTCCCGATCCGGGCTGTCCGGGCCAAGACGCTCGACGGTGGCAACCAACAACCAGAGCGGAGCGCCAGCTTTCTAGCTTCGATTGGTCCGAAGAACCCAGGCAGGTCACTCAGCCGTCAGCGACGTTGCGGCCCACGGCCGCGCGCAGGTAGCAGCCAATCGCGGCCGCTGCCGCGCAGTGGCTTCGTGAATTCACTACCCTCACGGCTCGAAGCGGTAACCCTCACCGCGGACGGTCAAGATGTGTTTGGGGGTGCTCGGGGCCGACTCCAGCTTTTGGCGAAGCCACGTGACATGCACATCCACCGTTCGCGCGGTGATGAACGGCTGGTCCGGCCACACGGCTCGCAAGAGCTGGCTGCGCGAAAGGACTTGGGTGCGGAGATTGACGAACTGGCGTAGCAGCTGGAACTCCTTCTCAGTCAATGACACGGGCTCGCCGCGCTTGGTCACGACCGATCGAGAAAAGTCGACCTCGACGTTACCGAACGCAAACCGCGTGACGGGCGTGAGGTCTTCCTTGTGGACCCTTCGAAGGAGCGCCCGCACTCTCGCCACGAGCTCGTCGGAATCGAAGGGTTTGGGAAGATAGTCGTCGGCGCCGCCGTGGAGCCCTTTGACTCGGTCGGCGACGGCCGCGCGCGCCGTCAACATCAGGATACCGCCATCAAACCCCTGCCGGCGTGCGAGGTCGCAAACCCCGTAGCCATCGAGCCCCGGCAACATCACGTCCAGGATCAACAGGTCAAAGCGCGAGCCCGTAAGTTGGGCGACAGCTTGATGTCCGTCGGCTGCCCTCTTCACCTCGTGACCCTGACCAACCAGGAGGTCCTCCACCACCATGGCGACCCCAGGATCGTCTTCGACCAGGAGGATGCGTCCGCTCATGCCCCGAGGCCCTCCGCCGGGAGCTGGACGACGAAGGTGGCCCCCGCGCCTTCGCGGCTCTCTAGCGAGACATGACCCCCGTGCCGTTCGACGATCTCGCGCACGAGGCTGAGGCCCAGACCGAAGCCCTTGCGCGTTCGACCAGTGTCGGTAGCGCCCTGGACGAATGGTTCCCAGATTCGAGCTCGTTCGTTCTCAGGAACGCCAGGCCCCTGATCCGTCACCGCCACTTCGACGGACCGCGCTCCGGAGCGCACGGTGGCGCGCGCGCGGACGCCGACCCAATGGCCGGAAGCCCCATGGGTGAGGGCGTTGCCTAGGAGGTTTTCGAACACGCGACGCAGGGCCGGTCCGTCACCCAGCACAGCAGGCAACCCGTCCGAGAGGAGGACCTCAACCACGATGCCGGACGACGCGGCGAGCTCTGCCGTATTTTTCACCGCCTCCTCCACCAGCGCGCCGATGGCGACTCGCGTGGGGGCGGAGGGATGCGTCGAGCGGCGCAAGCTGGCCAGCGAGATCAGCTGCTCCACCATCGTGATGAGTTGATCGGCCCGTTCGACGATGAGCGCGCCGTACGCTCGTTGCTTCTCGGGATCGGTGACGACGTTCGCGCGAAGGTTGTGCCCAGCACCGCGAATCGCGGCGAGCGGCGTTCGCAACTCGTGGGACACCCCAGCCAGGAAGGCCAACTCGCGCGCTGCAAGACGCCGCGCGCCCGCGGCGACCCGGTTTCGGGACCACGCTGTCGCGGCGATGAGCGCGATCAAGAGTGCCGCCACCGCGAAGTTGCGAATACGTATCA